>DAHWKH010000004.1 GCA_027343725.1 Acidiferrobacteraceae bacterium | reverse complement strand
AAAGAGCTTCTGCTCCCGGATGAATGCGATCCAACGCTCCGGGATCTCGGCATACTGCTTGGCCATGGATCATCCCCTCGTCGAAGGGACAGTCTATCACGCCTGCGGCTCGCCCCCGCCGTCCCCTTCGCCCTCGCGGCCCGCGCCGCTCGCCCGCCGGTCCCGGCTCGGCTCGCGCAACAGCACCAGCGAGCGCCCTTGCAGCGGATAGACGCCGGTCGTGATCAGGGCCCCGGCGTCGCGCGCCGGCGCGTAATGGCTGGTATCGAATTCGATCTGCCAGATGCGCGGCGGCTCGGCGGGCAGCACGAAGGGGATCTCCTCGTGGTGGGCGTTCAGGAGCCACAGGAAATCGACGTCCGCGATCGCCCGCCCGCGCTCATCCCACTCGGCAAGCCCCTCGCCTGACAGAAACAGGCCGAGACAGCGGGCGAAGGACTGCCGCCACTCCTCGTCCGTCATCTCGGTGCCGTCGGGCTGCAACCAGGTGATGTCCTTGATGTCACTGCCGCGGATCCGCCGCCCCTGAAAAAACGAGCGGCGACGGAAGACCTTGTGGGACTGCTTGATGCGGATCACGTGCTGCACGAAGGCCATGAACTCGCGATCCTCGGGCGTCCAGTCCCAATTGACCCAGTTCAGGGGGCTGTCGTGACAATAGGCGTTGTTGTTTCCGTTCTGCGTGCGCCCCATCTCATCGCCCGCGAGGATCATCGGCACCCCCTGGGACAACAGCAGGGTCGCGATCATGTTGCGTTTCTGCTGCAGGCGCAGGGCGTTGATCCGGGGATCGTCGGTCGGTCCTTCCACGCCGCAGTTCCACGAGAGATTGACGTCGGTGCCGTCCCGATTGTCCTCGCCGTTGGCCTCGTTGTGCTTGTGGTCGTAGCTCACGAGGTCCTGCAGCGTGAAGCCGTCATGGGCGGTCACGAAATTGATCGAGGCGTAGGGATTGCGCCCGCTGTGCCCGTACAGATCGCTCGAGCCCGTCAGGCGGTAGGCGAGTTCGGCGATGAGGCTCCCCTCTCCCTTCCAGTAGGCGCGCACCGCGTCGCGGTACTTGCCGTTCCACTCCGTCCATCCCACGGGGAAGTTCCCGACCTGGTAGCCGCCCTCCCCCAGATCCCAGGGCTCGGCGATGAGCTTGACCCGGGAGAGCACGGGGTCCTGATGAATGATGTCGAAGAAGGCCGAGAGACGGTTCACGTCGTGCAGTTCGCGCGCGAGCGTCGAGGCGAGATCGAAGCGAAAGCCGTCGACGTGCATCTCCTCGACCCAATAACGCAAGGAATCCATGATGAGCTGCAGGACCCGCGGGTGTTGCATATTGAGCGTGTTGCCGCAGCCGGTGAAGTCGAGGTAATAGCGCGGGTCGTCCGGGTTCACGCGGTAATAGGACAGATTGTCGATCCCGCGAAACGACAAGGTCGGACCGAGGTGGTTGCCCTCGGCGGTGTGGTTGTAGACGACGTCCAGGATCACCTCGATGCCGTGCGAGTGGAAGCTCTTGACCATGGTCTTGAATTCGGCGATCGAACCACTCCCCAGATACCGCGCATCGGGGGCGAAAAATCCGATCGAGTTGTAGCCCCAGTAGTTGCGCAGGCCCTTTTCGACGAGCGCGCGGTCATCGACGAAGGCGTGCACCGGCATGAGTTCGACGGCCGTGACGCCGAGCGCCAGGAGGTGCTCGATGACGGGCGCCGAGGCGAGCCCGGCATACGTCCCGCGCAACGCCGGCGGCACCAGCGGGTGCAGATAGGTGTAGCCCTTCACGTGCAACTCGTAGATGACGGTGTCGTGCCACGGGGTGCGCAGAAGCCGGTCCTCGCCCCAGCTGAAGGCCGATTCCACGATCTGACCCTTGGGCACGAAGGGCGCGTCGTTGGTGCGATCGAAGGACAGGTCCTCGGACTTGTGGCCGACGCGGTAGGCGAACTGGCTGTTGCTCCAGCGCACGCGGCCGATGATCGCGCGCGCGTACGGGTCGAGCAGGAGTTTATGGGGATTGAAGCGCAGCCCTTTCTTCGGCTCGTAGGGCCCGGCCACGCGATAACCGTAAACCCAACCGGGGCGCGCCTCCGGGAGATAGCAGTGCCAGACCTGGTCGGTCTGCCAGCGCATCGGCACGCGCGCGGTCTCCTGGCGCCCCTCGGGATCGAAGAGACACAACTCGACCCCCTCGGCGCGCTCCGAGAAGAGCGCGAAATTGACCCCTTCCCCGTCCCAGGTCGCGCCCAGGGGATACGGATGCCCCGGCCAGACCGCAAGCCGCAAGCCGGACTTCGGTGTCGCGCGCGCGCTACGCTCGTCTGCCATTCACTCTCCCTTGTGGGGGGCCCGTCCCGGGTCCCTCGGCCATTGCCGTTCAAGGAGCCCCGCGGCCCATTTCTGGCCCCCGAGCCCGAAGGCCAGCGCGAAGGCCAGCATGACCCCACTCAACACGATGAGATAGGTGTCGCGCAGGACCCCCTGGCCGATGCGGATCTCGTCCAACACCAGGAACACCACGAAAATCATGACCACGGTGTGCGCCAGACGCCCGAGCAGCGGCCCGTCCTCGAGGCCGACGAGATCGGCCTGGGAGGAGACGCTTTGCGCCACGAAGCGCGCGAAGTACAAACCCACGGCCAACACCAAGACGCCCGCCATGAGACGCGGCAGAAAGAGCGCCACGCGCGTGGCCGCCAGTGCCGCCGCGTGCAGGGCGAGGGTATTGAGCGCCAACACCAGCGCCATCAAAAAGACCAGCAGGCCGACGAGGGCCGCCAGGACCCCGCTCGTGTCGGTGCGCGCCCCGCCCTGGATCAAGAAGCCATCGAGCCCCCCGCGCTCGCTCAGCACCTGAAAATTGACCGCGCGCAGCACCTTGCGTCCCCCGAACCGCGCAAGCTTCGCGACCAGCCAGCCGGCGATCAGGATCACGACCGCGAGCAGGAGCGCCGGCAACCGCCGCTCCCACTGCGCGACGATCACGGTCGCCGGCGCCAATGCCTCATTGACGATACTCATGACCCACCTCCTCGAAGAACTCCCGGCGCGTGACGAGGTGCGCTCCCGCCGGGTTTCCTGCGCACCCTTTTAGGTCTCCTGCGGAGCCGCGGACGCGGCCGGATCCGGCTCCAGGAATTGCAACAGGCCCCGCACCGCGATCGTGGCATTCTGCGGGCGATTGTCCAGTTCGTAGCGCAACTCGTAACAGGCCTTTTCGAGCACGAAGAGATCGAGCCATTGGCGGGCCGCGGAAAAGCTTGGCCACAAACCCGCGCCCTCGGTGGCCGCGCCGTAGGCGGCGAGAAACGTTTCGCATGTCGCGCGTTCCCAGGCGCGCGCGTACGGCATGAGGGCGGCGCGTTGCTCGGCGCGTTTCAGCGAGACATGGTCAAGGGCCGTGTACAGGGCGTAATTGAACGAACGGATCATCCCGGCGACGTCACGCAAGGGCGTGCCCTTGCGGCGGCGCTCGGCGAGCGCGCGCGCGGGCTCGCCCTCGAAGTCGGTGATCGTGAAATCGTTTTTCTGCAGCAACACCTGCCCCAAATGGTAGTCGCCGTGGGTGCGGATCTTGAGGCCCGCCATCGGGGCATCGACCGCGCGATCGACGCGCGCGAGCAGGGCCTCGCGCGCCATGATGAGCGTGCGCGCCTCCTCCCAGACCTCCTCCGGCAGGGAGGCGAGGCGCGCGGTGAGTCTCTGCAGGGTCTCCTCCACCTCCGCGCGGATGCGCGCGCGCCAGCGCTCGCCGTCCTCGCGCGTCAAGGGCTCCGGGTCGAAGGCCGGGTTGCCGCTGCGCACCGAAAGCGCGCGGTGGAGTTCCCCCGTCCGTTGGCCGAGGGTGGCCATGAGCGCGAGATAGCCGCCGTGCTCCGCGATCTCCTCGGGGATCGCGGGGCCGGTCGTCATCAGGCGCAGCTCGAGGGCGTGCTCGAGGTAATTGAGCGTGTAACCCCAGCCGTCCCCCTGGTTCTCGACATAGGCCTGCAGCAGGGCGAGTGTCACGGGCTCGTGATCGGCCGCCTGATACTCGAGCACCCCGAGCACCGGCACGGCATGCGGAAAGTGCGCGACCTCGGAGAGGAAGCGGCCCATCTCCATCTCCAGATTGATGCCGGGCTGCAAATGCCGGTAGGCCTTCAGGAACAGCTGCTCGCCGATCGTGAGCGAGGTATTGGTGCTATGGATGGTCGGGCGATGCACGGCCTCATCCGCGCCGACGGTCACGGTCGGGCGCCCCACGGGCAGCGCCCGCACCTCACCCCCCGCGCCCTCGAAGCGCCGACCTGTCAGGAGCGCCTCGACCAGCGCAAGACAGAAGGCGTCGTCGCCGAAGGCATCCGCCACCACCCCGAGCGTCGCCTGCTGGCGCACGCGCGCGATCGTGAACGGCGCGACGGCGCGCACGCGAGCCTCGTTCTCGGTCTCCCAGACGAGCGCCACCGGCAGGAAGTACGAGGCCGCCTCGCCCGCCCCCTCGGTCTCGACGAGCGTGAAGACCCAATGCGCCTGCGCCTCCTGCCACTCCACCGCCTCGGTCATGCGCGCGCGCTTGAGCGTGCCCCCCTTGTCGGCGTACCAGCGCTGCGCCGCCAGGAAGCGCGGCACGGCCTCCTCCTCCCACTGCACCCGCACCTTGTCGGCCATACCGATGCGCCACGGGACCACCCGTTCGCGAAAGAGGCTGCGCCAGCCGTCGAAGAGCACGAGCAGCGGCACCTCCTCGGGCGGCAGGCGCTCGGTGTGCCACGCCGGGACCTCCTCACCCTCGGCCAGGCGGAACCAATAGAAACCGTGGCCGTGCAGGGTCAGAAGGTACGGCAGGTCCCCGACCGGCGGAAACGGCGTGCGGCCCGTGAGCTCGATCGGGATGCGCCCCTTGTAGGCCGACAGATCGAGCTCCACCGGCTGCGCCGAACGCGACAGATTGGCGACGCACAGGACCGACTCCCCCTCGTAACTGCGGACGTAGGCCAGCACCTTGCGGTTCCCGGGCTGCAGAAAGCTGAGCGTGCCGCGCCCGAAGACCTTGCTGCTCTTGCGGATGCTGAGGATGCGCCGCGTCCAGTTCAGAAGCGACGAGGGGTCACGCGCCTGGGCCTCGACGTTCACGGCGCCGAACCCGTAGATCGGGTCCATGATCGGGGGCAGATAGAGCTTCTGGGGATCGGCGCGCGAGAACCCGGCGTTGCGGTCGGGGCTCCACTGCATGGGCGTGCGCACGCCGTTGCGGTCCCCGAGGTAGATGTTGTCGCCCATGCCGATTTCATCGCCGTAATAGATGATGGGCGATCCGGGCATCGACAGCAGCAGGCTGTTCATGAGCCGGATCTTGTCGAAATCATTGTCCATGAGGGGCGCAAGCCGGCGCCGGATCCCGAGGTTCAAGCGCGCCTTGGGCTCCGCGGCGTACATCTGATACATGTAGTCGCGTTCCTTGTTGGTCACCATCTCCAAGGTCAGCTCATCGTGGTTGCGCAAAAATATCGCCCACTGGCACGTATCCGGGATATCCGGCGTCTGGTTCATGATCTCGACGATCGGGTGGCGGTCTTCCTGGGCGATGGCCATGTACATGCGCGGCATCAGCGGGAAATGGTAGGCCATGTGGCACTCGTCGCCCTGCCCGAAATAATCCCGCACGTCCTCCGGCCACTGGTTGGCCTCGGCGAGCAGCATGCGGTTGCGGTAGCGCTTATCGATGACCGAGCGCATGTAGCGCGTGACGGCGTGGGTCTCCGGGAGGTTCTCGTTGCTCGTGCCCTCGCGCACGCACAGGTACGGGATCGCGTCCAGCCGCAGCCCGTCGACGCCGAGATTGAGCCAGAACTCCATGACGCGGATCACCGCCTTCACGACCCGCGGGTTGTTGTGGTTGAGATCCGGCTGATGGAAGAAGAAGCGGTGCCAGTAATAGGCTTTGGCCACGTCGTCCCAGGCCCAGTTCGACTTCTCGCTGTCGTTGAAGATGACGCGCGTGTCTTCGAACTTCTTGGCGGTATCGCTCCAGACGTAGAAATCCCGTTTCGAGGAATCCGGCGGCGCGCGGCGCGCGGCCTGAAACCAGGGATGTTGGTCCGAGGTGTGATTGATGACGAGCTCCGTGATGACGCGCAAGCCGCGCTCGTGGGCCGCGCGCACGAAATTCAAGAAATCGCGCCGCGTGCCGTAATCCGGATGGACGTCGCGGTAATCGGAGATGTCGTAACCATCGTCGCGCATCGGCGAGGGGTAGAACGGCAGCACCCACAAGGTGTCGACGCCGAGGTCCTGCAGGTAATCGAGCTTGCGGGTGAGTCCCACGAAATCCCCGATGCCGTCGCCGTTGCCGTCGGCAAACGCGCGCACGTGTAATTCATAGATCACCGCGTCCTTGTACCACAAGGGGTCATCGGCAATCGGCACGGCATCGGGTTTGGCTTTCCGCTGCATCGAGGCCCTATTCGTAGTAGTCGAAATCCCGCTCGGAGCGCCGATAGCGCCGGATGCGCAGGATGTGCGCCGGCATCTCCGCCGGCGCGAGCTCGACGTAATGGCGGTCTCCGCTCCAGAGATAACGGGCATCCGAGAGCAGGTCGTGCATCTGCAAGGGCCGGCCGTACTCCGCGCCCCAGTGATCCGCCGGCCACGCGAGCCATCCCGACTGGCGATGGTAGGGATCGAGATTGACGATCACGAGCACCACCGAACTCATGTCGGGCGCGACCTTGCTGTAGGCGATGAGGTTCTCGTTGTCGATCAGATGAAAGCGCAGGCTCGCATCGGCGCACAGCGCCGCCTCCTCGCGCCGGATCGCGTTCACGCGCGCGATGACGTCGCGCAGGCTGTCTGCGCGCGCGAGGTCCCACTGGCGCCTTTGATACTTCTCGGAGTCCCGGTACTCCTCGCTGCCGGGCTCGCGCGGGACGTTCTCCAGGAGCTCGAAGGCCGGCCCGTAGATGCCGTAATGGGCGCTCAGGGTCGCGGCCAGCACCAGGCGGGCGATGAAGGCCGGGCGCGGGGCGTGTTGCAGCGAGGCCGGGAGGATGTCGGGGGTGTTGGGCCAGACGTGCGGGCGAAAGTACTCCCGTCCCGGGCCCTGGCAGAGCTCCTCGAAATAGGCCGTCAGTTCCGCCTTGCTGTTGCGCCAGGTGAAGTAGGTGTAGGAATAACTGAAGCCGAGCTTGGCGAGCCTGTGCATCACCTTCGGGCGCGTGAACGCCTCGGCCAGGAACAACACGTCCGGCTGGCGCCTGCGCACCTCGGCGATCCACCACTCCCAAAACGCGAACGGCTTGGTGTGCGGGTTGTCGACGCGAAAGATGCGCACGCCGTGCGCGACCCAGAAGAGCGCGACGTCGCGCAACTCCCGCCACAACCCGCGCCAATCCGCGCATTCGAAATCCAGGGGATAGATGTCCTGATACTTCTTCGGGGGGTTCTCGGCGTACTGGATGCTGCCGTCCGGGCGGTGATGAAACCATTCCGGGTGCGCGCGCACATAGGGGTGGTCCGGGGCGCATTGAAACGCGAGATCGAGCGCCACCTCGAGCCCCTGCGCCTGAGCCTCCGCCACGAACGCGCGGAAATCGTCAAGCGTGCCGAGTTCGGGCGCAATCGCGGTGTGCCCCCCGGCCGCGCTGCCGATCGCCCACGGGCTGCCCACGTCCTCGGGCCCCGCGTTCAGGGTGTTGTTCGGGCCCTTGCGCAGGCGCTCCCCGATCGGCGAGATCGGCGGCAGATACACGACCGTGAAGCCCATGGCGGCGATGTAGGGCAGGAGCTCCCGGGCCGCGCGCAGGTGCGCCTCCCGGCCTTCCCCGAACGAACGCGGAAAGAATTCATACCAGGCGCTCGCGCGCGCGCGCCGATCCTCGCTCATCACCGGCCACTCGCCCTCGGCAAGCGTCTCGTGCGCGCGCTCCCCGAAACGCGCGGCGCGTTCGCGCACGATCTCATCCAGGGCCGTCGCGCGCTTGCGCGCCTCCGGGGCATCGCCCAGGAGCACCTCGGCGGCCTTGTGGAGGCCGGCGGCCTCGCGCGCCGGCGCCTGGGAGGCCGCGTCCTTCAAAAGCGCCGCCCCCCGGGCCCAGGCGGACACGAGATCGGGATCGTCCTGGGGACGGCGCGCGAGCTCGGCGCAGAATGACTCGTAGCGATCGATATGCGCGCGCAGCGTGAAGCGGTACAACCCGATCTGGCTCACGCTGAACGCCGCCCGGAAACGGTCGTTGCCGATGGGCTGCATGCGCTCCTCGTGCCACGTGCGGCCCTTGGGCGCGCGCACGCACAGGGTGCAGGCCACGATCTCATGGCCGTCGGCGAAGGCGTCGGCCTCGACGATCACGCTGTCGCCGACGACCCGCTTGATCGCAAATCGGCCGCCGTCCACGACCGGCGTCACCGCCTCGATCACGACCCGCGCGCGGCCGTCCTTCGGGAAGTCCTCGCCCCCGCCTTGGGCGCGTGCCACGCTAAGACTCCGCCTCGTCGGGGGCCTTCAGAAAGACCACGGCAAGGGGCGGCAACACGAGGTTCAAGGCGTGATGCTGCCCGTGGGCACTCACGGGCGCGGCGGTGACGCCGCCCTGATTCCCCTGCCCGCTGCCGCCGTAACACGCGGCATCCGTGTTCAGGATCTCGCGCCACAGACCCGCGCGCGCAACGCCCAGGCGATAGTTGTGATGCGGGACGGGCGTGAAGTTGCAGATGACGAGAATCGTCTCCCCGGGGGTCGCGCCCAGGCGGTAGAAGCTGATGACGCTTTGCTGCCAGTCGGCAGTGTCGGCCCACGCGAACCCCGCCTCCTCGCAGTCCCGCTCGTGCAAGGCCGGCTCGCGCCGATACAGGCCGTTCAAATCGCGCACGAGCCTTTGCACCCCCGCGTGCCGATCGTCCCCGAGCAGGTGCCAGTCGAGACTCCCCTCGTGGTTCCACTCGCGCCATTGCCCGAACTCGCCGCCCATGAACAGGAGCTTCTTGCCCGGATGCCCGCACTGGTAGGCCAAAAGGGCGCGCAGATTGGCGAACTTCTGCCAATCGTCTCCCGGCATCTTCGCGAGCAGCGCGCGTTTCCCGTAAACCACCTCGTCATGCGACAACGGCAGGACGAAGTTCTCCTGGAACGCGTACCAGATGCTGAAGGTGATCTCCCCCTGGTGATACTTGCGGAACAGAGAGTCGTGCGAGAAGTAATCGAGCGTATCGTGCATCCAGCCCATATTCCACTTATAGCCGAAACCCAGCCCGCCCGTGTAGGTCGGGCGCGAGACCTGCGGCCAGGCGGTCGACTCCTCGGCGATGGTCTGGACGTCCGGATAATGCCGGTAGACCGCTTCGTTCAGATCGCGCAGGAACTGGATCGCCTCGATATTCTCGCGCCCGCCATGGGCGTTCGGGATCCACTCGCCGGCATGGCGCGCGTAGTCGCGATAGAGCATCGAGGCGACCCCGTCGACGCGCAGACCGTCCACGTGGTAGCGGTCGAGCCAGAAGAGCGCGCTCGATATCAGGATCGAGCGCACCTCGTGACGCCCGTAATTGAAGAGGCTCGAATGCCACTCCGGGTGGTACCCGAGCCGGGGATCGGCGTGTTCGTAGAGATAGGTGCCGTCGAAATATCCAAGCCCGTGGGCGTCGGTCGGAAAATGCGAGGGCACCCAGTCCAGGATGACGCCGACGCCGCTTGCGTGCAGGGCCTCGATCAGGACCTTGCACTCGCCGGGGTTGCCGTAGCGCGCGCTCGGCGCGAAATACCCGGTCGTCTGATAGCCCCACGACCCGTAGAAGGGGTGCTCGGTCAGGGGCAGGAACTCGACGTGGGTAAAGCCCATGTCCACCGCGTAGGCGGGCAGGCGCTCGGCCAGTTCCCCGTAGGTGAGAAACCGGTCGCCGTCCTCGGGCACGCGCCGCCAGGACCCGACATGGATCTCGTAGATGCTGACGGGCGCCGTGCGCGCGAGACGCGCGCGCCGCTCCCGAAGCCAGGCCTCGTCATGCCAGGCATAATCGTGGTGCCATACGATGGAGGCGGTGCGCGGGGGCGGTTCGCTGAAAAACGCGAACGGGTCGGCCTTCTCGACCTGATAGCCGCCGTCGCGCGAGGTGATGTGGTATTTGTAGCGGGCGCCGTGGGTGACGCCGCCGATGAAACCGCACCATAAACCCGAGCCGTCGTCGCGCACGGTCAGGGGATGGGCGTCGGCGCGCCAGCCGTTGAAGTCCCCGATGACCGAGACCCGCGCCGCGTTCGGCGCCCAGACCGCGAAGTGCACGCCCGCCTGTCCCTGGGCACGCACGCAGTGGGCGCCGAGCTTCTCGTAGAGCCGTGCGTGCCGGCCCTCGCGGAAGAGATAGATATCGTCGGCGCTAAACCAGTCGTCGGGGCCACACGCCGGGGCTCGCTCCCCTGTCCGGTGGCTTGTCGGCATTCCCCGCCCTCCATGGTCGCAGGCGATGCGCTGCGTTTTTTGGTATTGTCCTACGCCTTATTCCATGTTACGGGTCAAGACCGCGACTGACAAGCCGCCGGCGAGCGGCCGCGGACCCGAGACCGCAGGCGCGGTGGCGGAGGCCCTCCGTCGGCGCGCGCGCCCCGGGGGGATCCCC
>DAHWKH010000160.1 GCA_027343725.1 Acidiferrobacteraceae bacterium | reverse complement strand
CGCGGTCGGGGACCGATATGTCATGGCCACGCTCTCGCAGACCGGATGGGATTTGGGGGGCGAGGCCTCGGGACACGTCATTTGCCTCGACAAGAGCACGACCGGCGATGGCATCATCGCGGCGCTGCAGGTGATGGCCGCGATCCGCGAATCGGGCCAAACGCTCGCGGAGCTCGCATCGGTGGTGGAGGTGTTTCCGCAGACCCTGGTCAACGTCAGCCTGCCGCGCGGCTCGTCGGCGGCCGAGGTGGTGAAGGCGCGCCCGGTGCTCGCGGCGTTACGCGAGATCGAGGGCCTGCTCGGCGAAGGCGGGCGGGTGGTCCTGCGGCCCTCGGGCACCGAGCCCGTGGTGCGGGTGATGGTCGAAGCCGCGGACGCGAAGCTCGTGGAGGACTTGTCGGCGGCGCTTGCGACGGTGGTGGCGCAAAGCGCGGCCGGTGCGGCGGTCGCCTAGGCCCCCCGCGAAAGGGAGTCCGGTTTCCACCGGGTATGCAAATTGCTTTCGCCCGCTCCTCTCGGTAACATCTGCGCCCGTTCGATGAGAGAGGGGGGCGAATGCGCCAGTCGTTGGTGATGGGGAACTGGAAGATGAACGGCCGGCGCGCGGGAGTCCAGGCCTTGGCCGCGGGTCTCAAGAGCGCGCTTGTCGGCGTCTCTCCGGTGGAAATCGCGGTGTGCCCCCCCTATCCGTTTTTGCTCCTGGCCGCGGCCGACATCGGCCCGGGCGTGGCCCTGGGCGGCCAGAACGTCAGCCTCTACAATGACGGCGCCTACACGGGCGAGGTCTCGGCGGAGATGCTCCAGGACCTCGGGTGCCGATTCGCGATCGTGGGCCACTCGGAGCGCCGCGCGCTGTTCGGCGAGACCGACGAGATCGTGGCGAAGAAATTCGCGCGCGCCCGCGCAGCCGGCCTCGTGCCGGTGTTGTGCGTCGGCGAGACCTTGAGCGAGCGCGATGCGGGCCGCACCGAGGCGGTGGTCGGCGCCCAGATCGCGGCGGTCTTCGCCGAGTGCGGTAGCGGGGCGTTCGCGCAGGCGGTGATCGCCTACGAGCCCGTATGGGCCATCGGGACCGGCCGCGCGGCCTCCCCCGGCGAGGCGCAAACGGTCCATGCCTTCATACGCGCGACCGTCGCCGCTCAGGATCGCTCCGCCGCGGAGGCGCTGCGCATCTTGTACGGCGGCAGCGTGAAGGCGCAGAATGCCCGGGAACTGTTTGCCCAAAACGACATTGACGGAGGCCTGATCGGCGGCGCGTCGCTCGATGCGACCGAGTTCGCCGGCATCTGCCGCGCGGCGGCGGCCTGATGGCAGAGCGCTTATGACTCTTTTTTTGGAAGTTCTCCAGGTTCTCGTGGCCTTGGTCCTGATCGGCATCGTGCTCCTGCAGCACGGCAAGGGCGCGGACATGGGGGCGTCGTTCGGCGGAGGATCGTCGCAGACCCTGTTCGGGGCGCGCGGTTCCGCCACGTTTCTGAGCCGTTTGACGGCCGTGCTCGCCACGGTGTTTTTCGCAACGAGTCTCGCGCTCGCCTACCGGTCCGCGCACCCCGCTCAGGCGGGCAGCGTGACGGAGGTGGTGAAGCCGCGCGCGCCGGCCGTACCGCCGACGGCGCCGCCGGCGGCGCCGTCCGTTCCGAGCCTCCCGCATGGGGGCCCGGCTCGCAAAGGGGGGTGACGGTCCCTACGTTTTGCCGAAGTGGTGGAATTGGTAGACACGCCGTCTTGAGGGGGCGGTGGCGCAAGCTGTGCGGGTTCGAGTCCCGCCTTCGGCACCAATTTTCCTCTGGGCCGCGCCTGCCCAAGGCCGGCTAAATACTTGAAATAGAATAAATCTATGGCTCGGTCCCGCGCTTGACTTGCCCGCGGGGCGGGCCATAGACTAGCCAACCCGGTTGTCGTTCGATCGCCGACTGCTGCCGGAGGCCACAGCGTGGGGAAGGGGATGCTCGAGAATTACGTGCCCATTCTGATTTTCATAGGCGTCGGCATCCTCGTCGGCGTTTTGCCGATGGCGCTCGGGCGCCTGCTTGCCCCGTATCGCCCGGATGCCGCGAAGCTCTCGCCCTACGAGTGCGGTTTCGAGGCCTTCGAGGACTCGCGGATGAAGTTCGACGTGCGTTACTACCTCGTCGCCATCCTCTTCATCGTCTTCGATCTGGAAATCGCGTTTTTGTTCCCCTGGGCTGTGTCCTTGAAAGAGATCGGCCGCCCCGGGTTCCTGGCCATGGCGCTGTTTCTCGGGATCCTGGTCGTGGGCTTTATTTATGAATGGAGGAAGGGGGCCCTCGAGTGGGAGTAGAAGGCGTTTTGGACAAAGGCTGGATGGTGACCTCCGCGGACAAGATCATCAATTGGACGCGCACGGGGTCGTTGTGGCCCATGACCTTCGGTCTCGCCTGTTGCGCCGTCGAGATGATGCACGCGGGTGCCGCGCGCTATGACCTCGACCGATTCGGGGTCGTGTTCCGCCCAAGCCCCCGGCAGTCCGACGTCATGATCGTGGCGGGGACACTCGTGAACAAGATGGCGCCCGCTCTGCGCAAGGTGTATGACCAGATGGCCGAGCCCCGCTGGGTGATTTCCATGGGGTCCTGCGCCAACGGCGGCGGCTATTACCACTACTCGTATTCGGTCGTGCGCGGATGCGACCGTGTCGTCCCGGTGGATGTTTACGTGCCCGGGTGCCCCCCCACTGCGGAAGCCCTGCTGTACGGCATCATTCAGCTTCAGAACAAGATTCGGCGCACGAACACGATAGCGCGCTGAAGACGGACCAAGGTTTCCCATGATGACGACCCACGAGGCCTTCCTCGACTACGCCCAAAAAACGCTTGGGGCGGCCATAACCGCCTCGAAGATCGAGCATGACGAGGTGACGCTCGAGATCGCCCGCGAGCACTGGCGCGAGAGCGCGCAGAGGCTGCGCGACGATCGGGAGTTGGCGTTCGCGCAGCTCATCGACCTGTGCGGTGTCGATTATCTGACGTATCGCGAGCAGGAGGGGCGCACGCCGCGGTTCGCGGTGGTCGTTCACCTCTTGTCGTTGCGGCACAATCGCCGCGTCCGCCTGCGCACGTTTTTGGATGACGACCAGCCGGTATTGGCGTCCCTGGTGCCGGTGTGGAATGCCGCGGATTGGTATGAGCGCGAGGCCTTCGACCTCTTCGGGTTCGTGTTCGAGGGCCACGCGGACCTGCGGCGGATCCTGACGGATTATGGTTTCGTGGGTCACCCGTTCCGTAAGGATTTTCCGGTCAGCGGCCGGGTCGAAGTGCGTTACGATCCCGAGAAGCGCCGGGTCGTGTATGAACCGGTCAGCATCGAGCCGCGCGTGCTCGTACCGCGCGTGATTCGCGAGGAGGGCTACGGTGGCAGAGATTCGTAATTACACGATGAACTTCGGGCCGCAGCACCCGGCGGCCCACGGGGTCCTGCGGCTCGTGCTCGAACTCGACGGCGAGGTCATCGAGCGGGCCGATCCCCATATCGGTCTTTTGCATCGGGCCACGGAAAAGCTCGCCGAGACCAAGCCCTACAATCAGACCATCCCGTACATGGACCGCCTCGACTACGTGTCGATGATGTCGAACGAGCATGCCTACGTGATGGCGCTCGAGAAGCTTTTGCGGGTCGAGGTCCCGGTGCGCGCCCAGTACATCCGGGTGATGTTCGACGAGGTCACGCGCATCCTGAACCATCTCTTGTGGCTCGGCGCGCACGCGCTCGATATCGGCGCGATGACCGTGTTCCTCTACGCGTTTCGCGAGCGCGAGGACTTGATGGATGCCTACGAGGCGGTCTCCGGGGCGCGCATGCACGCGGCCTATTATCGCGTCGGCGGCGTGTACCGCGATCTCCCGGACGCGATGCCGCAGTACGCCCCCTCGCGCTGGCACGACGAAAAGGACGTGGCGCGGCTGAACGCGAACCGCCAGGGCGGATTGCTCGATTTTCTCGCGGACTTCTGCGCGCGGTTTCCGGGATACGTGGACGAGTACGAGACGCTTTTGACGGACAATCGGATCTGGAAACAGCGCACCGTCGGGATCGGCGTCGTGAGCGCGGAGCGGGCCTTGCAGCTCGGATTCACGGGGCCGATGCTGCGCGGCTCCGGAGTCGAATGGGATCTGCGGAAAAAACAGCCCTACGAGGTCTATGACCAGGTCGATTTCGATATCCCGGTCGGGGTGAACGGGGATTGCTACGACCGCTATCTGGTGCGCATCGAGGAGATGCGGCAATCCAACCGCATCGTGCAGCAGTGCATCGAGTGGCTGCGCCGGAATCCCGGACCGGTGATCGTGCAGGACCACAAGATCGTTCCGCCTCGGCGCGAGGAGATGAAGGCCGACATGGAGTCGCTGATCCATCACTTCAAGCTGTTTACGGAGGGATACGTCGTGCCCGAGGGCGAGGCCTATGCGGCCGTCGAGCACCCCAAGGGCGAGTTCGGGATCTAT
>DAHWKH010000146.1 GCA_027343725.1 Acidiferrobacteraceae bacterium | reverse complement strand
GTTTGCCTATTTTCGGCCGTTCGTGGGCCAGGACCTGCCGGGCAGCGCGGGGCCGTTCGACGCCTTGTTCATCCTGGGCGGCCAGCATCCGCCGAGCGACGAGGCCGGAAACCCCTGGCATGACGACGAGTTGAAGCTCATCGGGATCTTCCGCACCGCGCGCCGGCCAATGGTCGGCTTCGGCTACGGCGCCCTCCTGCTCGCCGAATACGAGGGCGCCTCGCTGTCCGCCGAGCCCTTCCACAACGCCTACTGGACGACGGCCCACAAGACCCCGGAGGGCGAGACGGACGCGCTCGCCGAGGCCGTCGACGGGCGTCCGGTGCTGGTGATGGCCAACGGCAGCGCGCTCTTGCCGGAGGGCTTGAAGCCGATCCTCGTGGACGATGACGGGCGCTGGATCGCGATCCGCCCGGACCCGTTCGCCTACGGGCTGTTGTTCCGCCCGGAGTTGAAGCCCGGCATGATCGAGGACATGATCATGGAGGCGAAGCGGAAGACCCCGCCCGATATCGGTACGCTCCTCGAGCAGGCGCGCGCGCATTGGCGCGACATGCAGGAGACCACGGACCAGGTGATCGTGGCGCTAGTGAAAGAACTCGATCTCATGACCGAGCGGCGCAAGATGCCGGTGTTCCATCTCCATATCGGCGAATAGCCCATGGACCGCTGGGAGAAGCAATTGCTCGCCCTGGTGCGGGATTTTCCGGACGATGCCCGGGAACAGGTCCTGGCGTTCGCGGAATTTCTGAAAAGCCGCCTGTCCTTGCCCGCCCCCCCGAGCGAACCCGTGGCGATCCCGCGGCCCGAGGGCGAGAGCGTGGTGAAGGCCATCCGGCGGTTGTCCGCGACCTATCCGATGCTCGATCGCGGCAAGATGTTGAACGAGACCTCGGCGCTCATGGCGCAGAACGTCCTCGGGGGGCGTCCGACGGAGCAGGTGATCGATGACCTCGAGGCGCTCTTCCAGGCGCAATTCGAGGCCCACCGGAAAGCCCGGGACGCCCAATGAGCGAGGACTCTGGTACACTGCCCCGCCCCATGCCCACGCGTATCAAAATTTGCGGGATCACCCGTCCCGAGGACGGCCGCGCCGCGGCCGAGGCCGGCGCGCACGCGATCGGGCTCGTGTTTTACCGCCCGAGCCCGCGCTGCGTGGATCGTGATACGGCGCGCGCCATCGTCATGGCCCTGCCGCCGTTCGTGGCGAGCATCGGCCTGTTCGTGGACGCGCCCGCCGAGGAGATCCGCGCGGTGCTCGCGGCGGTCCCCCTCACGGCCTTGCAGTTTCACGGGCACGAGTCGCCGCCGGAGTGCGCGTGCTACGGGCTGCCCTACCTGAAGGCGATCCGGATGGTCCCGGGAGGGGACGCGCGCGCGCAGGCGGCGGCCTACGCCCAGGCCCAGGCGGTGTTGTTGGATGGCTACGAGGACGGCCGCCCGGGCGGCACGGGGCGGACCTTCGACTGGCGCACGATCCCGAAGGACCTGCCGCGGCCCATGGTCCTGGCGGGCGGTCTGGACGCCGACAATGTGCAGGCGGCGATCCGCGCCGCGCGGCCTTGGGCCGTCGATGTCAGCGGTGGGGTGGAGAGCGCGCCGGGGATCAAGGATGAGGCGCGCATGGCGCTCTTCTGCCAGCGCGTGCGGGAGGCCTCGTGAGCTACGAACAACCCGACGAGCGCGGCCATTTCGGGCCGTATGGGGGCCAGTTCGTGGCCGAGACCTTGATGGGGCCGCTTGCCGAACTCGCCGAGGCCTATGCGACAGCGCGCACGGACCCCGTGTTCCAGCAGGAGTTGGCGGCGGATTTTCGCGATTACGTCGGGCGCCCCTCGCCCCTCTATCTCGCCCGGCGCTTGACCGAGGACGTGGGCGGGGCGCGGATTTATCTGAAGCGCGAGGATTTGAATCACACCGGCGCGCACAAGGTGAACAACACGATCGGCCAGGCGCTGCTCGCCAAACGCATGGGCAAGACGCGGCTCATTGCCGAGACCGGCGCCGGCCAGCACGGGGTCGCGACCGCCACGGTGGCGGCGCGTTTGGGCCTTGAGTGCGTCATCTATATGGGCGCCGAGGACGTCGCGCGCCAGGCCCCCAACGTCCGGCGCATGCACCTCTTGGGCGCCCGCGTCGTGAGCGTGACCCTGGGGTCGCGGACCTTGAAGGACGCGATGAACGAGGCCCTGCGCGATTGGGCGACGACCGTCGATGACACCTTTTACGTCATCGGCACGGTCAGCGGGCCGCACCCGTATCCGGAGATGGTGCGCGATTTCCAGACGGTCATCGGGCGCGAGGCCCGCGCCCAGATCCTGGCGCAAGAGGGCCGCTTGCCGCAGGCCCTGGTCGCGTGCGTCGGCGGGGGTTCGAACGCGATCGGTCTCTTTTATGCCTTTCTCGACGACCCCGGGGTCGCCCTCTACGGGGTCGAGGCCGCGGGCTCGGGGCTGGCCACCGGCCGCCACGCGGCACCGCTCACCGCCGGGACCGGGCGCGGCGTTCTGCACGGCGCGCGCAGCTACCTCATGTTCGACGAGGACGGCCAGATCCGGGAGACGCACTCGATCTCGGCGGGCCTCGATTACCCCGGCGTCGGCCCGGAGCACGCCTGGTTGAAGGACAGCGGGCGCGCGCAATACGTCGCAGTCGACGATAGCGCGGCGCTCGCCGCCTTCCACCGGTTGACGCGCCTCGAGGGCATCCTGCCGGCGCTCGAATCGAGTCACGCACTGGCCTACGCCGAGGACTTGGCGCGGCGCCTCGGGCGGGACGCGGCACTCATCGTGAATCTCTCGGGGCGCGGCGACAAGGACGTCGAGACCGTGGCCGCCCACGAGGCCCGCTCCTGATGTCGCGCATCGCCTCGGTGTTCGCGGCCCTCAAGGGGCGCCGCGCGGCGCTCATCCCGTTCATCACCGGCGGCGATCCGGTCCTGTCCGCGACCGTGCCCCTGATGCAGGCGCTCGTGGACGCGGGCGCCGATGCCATCGAGGTCGGGCTGCCGTTTTCCGATCCCATGGCCGACGGGGCGGTGATTCAGATGGGCCATCAGCGGGCCCTCGCGAATGGGTGCACGACCCGCGCCGTGCTCGCGATGGTGGCGGAATTCCGGAAGCGCGACGCGCGCACGCCCGTTATCCTCATGGGTTACGTGAACCCGGTGGAGACCATGGGGTATGAGGCCTTCGCCGAGGCGGCGGGCGCGGCCGGGGTCGACGGCGTGATCCTCGTGGATCTGCCGCCGGAGGAGGCCGGGGAGTGGCGGGCCGCGGCGCAAACGCACGGCGTCGACACCATCTTTTTGCTGGCGCCGACCAGCGATCGCATGCGCATCGCCAAGATCGCCGAGGCCGCGCGCGGTTTCCTCTATTACGTCGCCCTGATGGGCGTGACCGGGGCTGGGCATTTGAAGGTTCAGGACGTGGAGACTAAGCTCACCGAGGTACGGGCCGTGACGGGCCTGCCGGTGGGTGTGGGTTTCGGGATCCGGGACGCCGAATCAGCGGCGCGCCTCGCGCGCTTCGCGGACGCCGTCATTGTCGGGAGCGCGATTGTGGACAAGATTGCCAACGCGGCGAACGCCGAAGAGGCCATAAAGGACGCGGGCGCGTTCGTGCGCGAGTTGCGCGGCGCGATCCCCGCGCGCGGGGACTTGCGTTCATGAGCTGGTTCGACAAGCTCCTGCCGCCCAAGATCAAGAGCCGCGGCGCGGCCAAAAAGGCGGTGCCCGAGGGCCTTTGGAGCAAATGCCCGGCCTGCGGCAGTGTCTTGTACCACGCCGAGATCCAGAAGAACCTGGGCGTGTGCCCGCGCTGTGACCACCATATGCGCATCTGCGTGCGCAAGCGCCTCGATGCCTTTCTCGACGACGGCGAACGTGTCCCCATCGGGGGCAATCTCGAGCCCGTGGATTTTCTCAAGTTCCGCGACAGCAAACGCTACAAGGACCGCTTGACGGAGGCCGCCAAGACGACCGGCGAGTCCGAGGCGCTCATCGTGGTTCAGGGGCGCGTGCAGGGGCTTGCGCTGGTGGCCGCGGCCTTCGAGTTCGGTTTCATGGGCGGCTCCATGGGGTCGGTCGTCGGCGAACGCTTCGTGCGCGGTGTGGATGCCTGTCTCGCCCAGCGGCTGCCCTTCGTCTGTTTCGCGGCCAGCGGCGGGGCCCGCATGCAGGAGGGCTTGACCTCGCTCATGCAGATGGCGAAGACCAGCGCCGCGCTGACGCGTCTGGCCGACGAGGCGCTGCCGTTCATCTCGGTGCTGACCGATCCCACCATGGGTGGGGTGTCGGCGAGCTTCGCGATGCTCGGCGACGTGATCATCGCCGAACCCAAGGCCCTGATCGGGTTCGCGGGCCCGCGCGTGATCGAGCAGACCGTGCGCGAAACCTTGCCCGAGGGGTTCCAGCGATCCGAGTTTTTGCTCGAGCACGGCGCGCTCGACATGATCGTCCACCGCCACAAGTTGCGCGAGACCATCGCGCGACTGCTCTCTGTGATGTTGAACCGCCCGCTCATCACCGCCGCCGCTTGCACCCACCTGGAACCCTGAAGCCCGATACCCTCGCGGCCTGGCTTGCGCACATGGAGGCCGTGCATGGCCAGGAGATCGCGCTCGGCCTCGAGCGCGTGCGCCGCGTTTATGAGCGCCTCCCACGCCTCTCGTGTCCTGTGATCACGGTCGCGGGCACGAACGGCAAGGGCTCGACGGTGGCCCTGCTCGAGGCCATCTACCGCGCCGCGGGCTACCGGACCGGCGCCTATTTTTCGCCGCACCTCGTGCGCTACAACGAACGCGTGCGGATGGACGCGCGCGAGGCCGAGGACGAGGCCTTGTGCGCGGCCTTTGCGCGCGTCGAGGAGGCGCGCGCCGACGTGCCTTTGACGTATTTCGAGTTCGGCACGCTCGCGGCGCTCGTGATGTTCGCCGCGGCCCGCCCCGATGTCGTCCTGCTGGAGGTGGG
>DAHWKH010000144.1 GCA_027343725.1 Acidiferrobacteraceae bacterium | reverse complement strand
GGGATGGACGTACCTCTGGTGTGCCGGTTGTCATGCCAATGGCATTGCCGGGTAGCTATGTACGGATGGGATAACCGCTGAAAGCATCTAAGCGGGAAACCCACCTCAAGATGAGATCTCCCTGAGAGTGTAACTCTCCTGAAGGTTCGTCGAAGACTACGACGTTGATAGGCGGGATGTGTAAGTTCAGTAATGGATTGAGCTAACCCGTACTAATTGACCGTGCGGCTTGATCATATAACACCCAAGGTGTTTTGAGAGAGCGACTACCCCCTTGATCATCACGATCCGGTTTACGGGTCGGGCGATGCCCGACTCACAGTTTGCCTGGTGGCCATAGCGAGCGGGAACCACCCGATCCCATCCCGAACTCGGAAGTGAAAACGCTTAGCGCCGATGATAGTGTGAGGTCTCCTCACGTGAAAGTAGGACACTGCCAGGCTTTTATCGATAAACCCCCGATCGCACGCCGGTCGGGGGTTTTTTTCTGGCGGCCGGCATTTGCTAGACTCTGGCCGTGAGCCTCATACACGACATCATGGTGATCCTCGGCGACGGCGAGCGCCATTCCGGCGTCGCCTTGGCCTCGCGCCTCGGGGTCACGCGCGCGGCCGTCTCCAAGGCCGTGGGCGCGCTTGCCGACGCCCCGATCCAAGTGAGCCGCAAGGGCTATCAACTGCCGGCGGCCTTCCGCCCGCTCGATCGCGCGCGCATCCTCGGGTTTCTCGCCGAGCGGGGGCCCGCCGTGGACGACGTGCATATCCTCCCCGAGGTCGATTCCACCAATGCGTATGTGCTGCGAAGCGCGGGCGAGGGGGTGGTGGTGTGTCTCGCCGAACGCCAGAGCGCCGGGCGCGGGCGGCGCGGGCGCGCGTGGCAGGCGACGCCCTACGGCAGCCTCCTGCTCTCGGTCGGCATGACACTGCAAGGCGGCGGGCCCGCGCTCGGGGTCTTGAGCCTCGCGGCCGGGGTGGCGGTGCAGCGCGCCCTGCGCGGGCTGGGTGTTGGCGACACCGCCCTGAAGTGGCCAAACGACGTGCTCTGGCAGGCGCGCAAGCTCGCCGGGCTCTTGGTGGAGATGCGCGGTGAGCCCGAGGCCCTGCGCGTGGTCCTGGGGGTGGGCTTGAACGTCGCGGTGGGACCGGTGACCGCACGGGCCATCGATCAGGAGTGGGCGGAGCTCTCCGCCTTGACGCCGCATGTCGACCGCGATCGGCTCGCGGCCGCGATCGTCGGCGAGTGGCTGGACGTGGTGGCGGCGTATCGCGCCGGCGCGGCCGCTGCGCTTTTGGAGGAGTGGCGCACGCATCATGCCTTTGCCGGCATCGCGGTGCGCGTGCACGTCGCCGACGCCCCGGCCTTCGTCGGGATCGCCGAAGACGTCACCTCCGAGGGCGCGCTCCTTGTCAACGCAGGCGGCGCGCGGCGCGTGGTGCGCTCCGGCGAAGTGAGCGTTCGCCCCCTGTGAAACTCTTATGTGATCTCGGAAACAGTCGCATGAAGTGGGCTCAGTGGGAGGGTCGTCTCGCGGACGTCGGGAGCGCGCCCTACGAGGGACGGGGCGCCTGCTGGGAGGCCTTGGCCGCACTCCCCCGGCCGGCGCAGGTGGCGGCGCTCGCGATCCCCGAGGCGCGCGCGCAGGCCTTTGCGCGCTTTTGCGCGCGCGCGTGGGACCTCGCGCCGGTCTGGTACGGCGCGCACGCGCGCGCGTTCGGCATCGAGAACCGCTATCGCCCGGCGGAGTCGCTCGGGGCCGATCGCTACGCGGCGCTCATCGCGGCCCGCGCGCGCTTTCCGGGGCGCGCCCTGCAGGTGGTCGACTGCGGCACCGCGATCACGATCGATGCCCTCGACGCCCAGGGGGTGTTTCACGGGGGCGTGATCCTCCCGGGCCTCGGTCTCGGCGCCCGGGCGCTGGCGGCGGCCGCCGGCCTGCCCGTCCCGCCGCTCGCGGGCGAGGTCTCGGCCTTGGGTTGCGCCACCGGGGCGGCGTTGCGCGGCGGGGAGATCCTCGGGATCGCGGGGGGTGTCGACCGCTTGCTCGCGGAACAGCGGGCGGTGCTCGGTCACGAGACCCGGGTCGTGGTCACGGGCGGGGACGCCCCGCGGCTCGGGCCGTACTTGTGTCAGGCCTTCGATTACGTCCCCGATCTGCCGCTCGCGGGCCTCGCGGTGATGGCGGCATGAGGTTCGCGCTGCTGATTCTGGCGTTTGCCAACATCGGGCTCGGCCTGTGGGAGGTCCTGCACCCGGAAACGCCCGTCGCCCCGGTGCGGCATAGCGCGCGCGTGCGGGTGGTGGCGCCAAGGCCCAAGGCGCGGCCCGTGCCCAAGCGGCCGCGACCGGGGGCCAAGGCGGCCCCGGCCAGCCTGCGGCGCGTCTGCTGGGAGATCGGACCGCTGGCCACGCGCCGGGGCGCCCAGGACCTGTTGCGGCGCCTGCGGGTCAAGGGGCGCGTGCGGGTGCGGGCACGGCCGGCCTACCGCGTGTTTTTGCCGACCGGGGTCCGTTGGCCGCCGGCCGCGACCCTCGCGCGCTTCGGTGTGCATGGGGCCTATGTCACCCATGGGGTGCGCGGGGGCGAGGTCTTGTCGCTCGGTGTCTTCCGCGTGGCACACGCGGCCCGCGACGAGTGGCGGCGGCTGCGCGCCGGCGGCATCCCCGCCCGCATCAGCCCCTTCGGGGCCCCGAGCTATTACGACCGGGTGTGGCTCACATCCCCCTCGCGGGCCGTGTGGCGCTCCCTGGGCGGGGTCGGCCACCACCTCTGCGGCTGACGCGCCATTGCGCGCGCCCCCCGCAATCCCTACAATAGGGGGTTCCCGAGTGCCCGCATAGCTCAGCTGGTAGAGCATCTGATTTGTAAGATTGCACCTGCCCTTGGAAACGGGGGCAGTGGAGATGGCTAAAACGGGGAAACCTTCCGGCCGATGCCGTGGCAATCCCGTGCTAGCCGCCTAGGCGGCGGCGAGTGTAGAGACTTTACACCATCCACCTAAACCGCGGTCGCGGCAGGGTGAAGAGAAAGTCCAGACCCCAAACCCGTGAGGGGCTGCGAAAGCAGTGGCGGGTATGAATCAGAGGGTCGGGGGTTCGAATCCCTCTGCGGGCTTTTACCGAACACACACGGGCGGTCGCCCAGAGACACGATAGACCATGGAATACGATCCGGCCAACGCCGAAGACGGCGCGCTCGCCTATTACGCGACCCTCGAAGGGCGGGTGCACGGCGCCCGCGCGCGTTTTGGGCGTCCGCTGACGCTCGCCGAGAAGATCCTCCTCGCCCACTGGCAGGACCGCGGGTCCCTGCCGGTCCGGGGTGTGAGCACCGAGGCCTTCCATCCGGACCGCGTCGCGATGCAGGATGCGACCGCGCAGATGGCGCTGCTGCAATTCATGAGCGCCGGCAAGAGCCAGGTCGCGGTGCCCGCGACCGTGCACTGCGATCACCTCATTCGCGCCAAGGTCGGCGCGCGCCGGGACCTCGCGATCGCCGAGGACAGCAACGCCGAGGTGTATGAGTTTCTGGCCTCGGTATCGGCCAAGTACGGCCTCGGGTTCTGGAAGCCGGGCTCGGGCATCATCCATCAGGTCGTGCTCGAGCACTACGCCTTTCCGGGCGGCTTGATGATCGGCACCGACTCCCATACCCCGAACGCCGGGGGGCTCGGCATGCTCGCGGTCGGCGTCGGCGGCGCGGACGCCGTCGACGTCCTGGTCGGCATGCCCTGGGAGTTGCTGTGGCCGAAGCTCATCGGCGTGCGCCTGCAAGGCCGTCTCTCGGGATGGACGAGCGGCAAGGACGTGATCCTGAAGCTCGCCGGGATGCTCACGACCAACGGCGGCACCGGCCATATCATCGAATATTTCGGCGAGGGCGTGTCTTCCTTGAGCGCCACGGCCAAGGCGACCATCACCAACATGGGCGCCGAGTTGGGTGCGACCACCTCGGTGTTCCCGTTCGATGAGCGCATGCGCGCTTACCTGGAGGCCACCGGGCGCACCCGGCTCGCCGCGCGCGCGCAGGCGCTGTCGGCGCATTTGACGGCCGACCCCGAGGTGCAGGCGAGCCCCGAGGACTACTTCGATCGCGTCGTCACCATCGATCTCTCGACACTCGAGCCGCACGTCGTCGGTCCGCACACGCCCGATCTCGCGCGCCCGATCTCGCGGCTTATGCAGGACGTTCGCGACCACGACTACCCGCAGGCCGTGAGCGCGGCCCTGATCGGCAGCTGCACGAATTCCTCGTACGAGGACATCGGGCGGGCGGCGCACATCGCGCGCCAGGCGCGCGCGCACGGCCTGACGGCCAAGGTTCCGTTTTTCGTGACCCCCGGCTCAGAACAGGTGCGCGCGACGATCGAGCGCGACGGCCTGCTCGCGGACCTCACCGCGATCGGCGCGACGGTGCTCGCCAACGCCTGCGGGCCGTGCATCGGTCAATGGGAGCGCGAGGGGGTGAAGAAGGGCGCGCGCAACAGCATCCTCACGTCCTACAACCGCAACTTCCCGCGCCGTAACGACGGCAACCCCGAGACCCATGCCTTCATCGCAAGCCCCGAAATCGTGACCGCGTTCGCGCTCACGGGCTCGCTCACGGAGAATCCGCTTGCGGGCCTGTCGGCGCAGCAGGGGCGGCGCGTGACGCTGACCCCGCCGAGCGCCCCCGAGCTCCCGGAGACCGGGTTCGTGAGCGCGGTGTCGGGCTATGCGCCGCCCCGCCCCGACGGCGCCGCGATCTCCGTGTGCGTGCGCCCAGACAGCGACCGCCTGAGCCTGCTCGCACCCTTTCCGGCGCCGACGCCGGCGGATTTTCAGGAGCTGCCGATTCTCCTGAAGGCGGTCGGCAAGTGCACCACCGACCACATCTCGCCGGCCGGCCCCTGGCTCAAGTACCGCGGCCACCTCGATCGCATCAGCGACAATCTGTTCCTGGGCGCGAGCAACGCCTTCAGCGAGACCCCGGGGACCGGCTTTCATGTGCTGACCGGCGAGACCGGCATCGCCCTTGCGCGGCTCGCGCGGGATTATCGCGCGCGCGGGCTTGGCTGGGTGGTGGTGGGGGATGCGAACTACGGTGAGGGCAGTTCGCGCGAGCACGCCGCCATGTCCCCCCGTTACCTCGGGGCGCGCGCCATCCTGGTGCGCAGTTTTGCGCGCATCCATGAAACCAATCTGAAGAAGCAGGGCGTGTTGCCGCTCACCTTCGCGGACGGCGCCGATTATGAGCGCTTCGAACGGGGGGATCGCGTGAGCCTCCCCGGGATCGCCGACCTCGCGCCGGGGGCACCGGTGCGGGTCGTGGTGCGCCGCGAGGACGGCGCGGTCTGGGAATTGGAGGCCCGCCACACCCTGACCGCTGAGCAGATCGACTGGTTGTGGGCCGGATCGGCGCTCAATCGGATCGCGCGCGAGGGCGCGGCCGCGCAGGCTGCGGGCTCAGGGTGTTGACAAGGACTTTGCCCTTAATCACAATTCGCGGCTTATGTTCGGAGGGGTACCCAAGCGGCCAAAGGGATCAGACTGTAAATCTGACGGCTCTGCCTTCGGAGGTTCGAATCCTCCCCCCTCCACCAGGATCCGGTAGAGCTTTAGGCGTCAGGCGGGTGTAGTTCAATGGTAGAACTTCAGCCTTCCAAGCTGATAGCGTGGGTTCGATTCCCATCACCCGCTCCAGTTTCGGGAACGGCAGAGGACATTTGGCCCATATAGCTCAGTCGGTAGAGCACTTCCTTGGTAAGGAAGAGGTCATCGGTTCGATTCCGATTATGGGCTCCATACGTGAGAGTCGGCGGCGAGCCAGGCCGGCCGGAACGAACA
>DAHWKH010000135.1 GCA_027343725.1 Acidiferrobacteraceae bacterium | reverse complement strand
GAGATCGCGCAGGTAGCCCGTAATCCCCTTGTCCGGATAACTTCCTGTCATGTCCCGACCCCCTTCGCACTCATTGCGAAGCCCCTTCGGTTGTTGCGCGCCCAGCACCCACCGGCCATCCGTGCCGGCGGCTCCGCGGCCGACCTTGGCCACGGGATTTGGCGGAGAGGGTGGGATTCGAACCCACGTGGGGCGAAGCCCCCAACAGATTTCGAGTCTGCGCCGGTATGACCGCTTCGGTACCTCTCCCTAAGCGCCTAAGCTTACTTGGAGTCGCCAAGAAAGAACAGAGGGGGTATGATCGCCCCGACGCACCACTGCAGGGGCCGAATGTGGGGATACGTCCCTTGCCACTTCTATGGATCATAAACCCATACCACTGAGACCCGCGGTGCTGGTGTTCATGGCGGCCTGCCTCGGCGGCTGCTCATCGCACCATGCCCGCTCCCGACTGACACGCCTTCCGCGGCAAAAACACAACGAGCTCGTCATGCTGACGCGCAACGGGCCCACGACCTACTACGAGGGGGCGCGCGGTCCGGCCGGCATCGAATACGACATGGCGCGCGACTTCGCCGATTACCTGGGCTTGCGCCTCAAGGTGCGTGTCGTGGCGCGCCAAAGCGATCTCCTGAAAGACCTCGCCGCCGGTCGGGGCAACTTCGCGGCGGGTCTTACCATCCGCCACGCGCGGCTCGCCAAGGCGCGTTTCGGCCCCCCCTATCAAGCCGTCCGCGAGCAGGTCGTGTACCGCGCGGGGACCCGCCCCCCGGGGCACGTGCGCGATCTCGTGGGCCGCTCCATCGAGGTGGTCGCGGGCTCGAGCGCCGAGTCCGCGCTCCTTGGTCTGCGCCGGCACTTCCCGCGCCTCAGCTGGACGGACGCCCGCCACATGCAAACCGACGAATTGCTCTTCCTGGTGTGGCAAGGCCTCCTGCCGTTTACCATCGCGGACTCCAATATCGTCGCGATCAACCGCCGCTACTACCCGGCCTTGCGCGTCGCGTTTTCGATCGGCCGGACCCAGGAGCTCGCCTGGGCCTTCCCCAAGAACCGCGAAAATCACCTCTACAGCGAGGCCTTCCGGTTCTTTCAGGAACTCCGCAAGTCCGGACAGTTGGCCGACCTCGTCACGCGCTATTACGGCATCACGCGCCTGAACTACGTGCACATCACCACCTATCTGCAGAAGGTCCGGGGCACCCTGCCGCTCTACAAGCCGCTCTTTCAGGCGGCCGGCCGCCGCTACCACCTCCCCTGGCGGCTGCTGGCCGCGATCGCCTATCAGGAATCCATGTGGGAACCCGATGCCGAGTCGCCAACGGGGGTCCAGGGGCTCATGATGCTGACGAACGACACCTGCCTCTCGCTTGGCATCACCGACCGACTGAACCCCCACCAGAGCGTCTTCGGGGGCGCCCGCTATCTGCGCAGCCTCATCAATGCGTTGCCGGCGGCGATACCCGCGCCGGACCGCATCTGGATGGCGCTCGCCGCTTATAACATCGGCATCAACCATCTCGAGGACGCGCGTTGGCTCACGCGCGAACAAGGGGCCAATCCCGACCGCTGGGCCGACGTCGAGCAACGCCTGCCGCTGCTCGAAGATCCGTGGTGGTATCACAAGACCCACTATGGTTACGCGCCGGGCTATGCCGCGGTGCAATACGTGAACCGGATCCGCGTCTACTACCGCGTTTTACGCCACCTGCACCCAGGCCGCCGGGGCGGCCGCTCCCTGTTGTTCCAGTTGACAGCCCCCGCGGTCTGACTCAGCGGCGTGCGCGAAAGAACGCGCGCAAGAGGGTCTCGCACGATTCAGCCAGGACGCCGCCTTGGACCTCGAGGCGGTGGTTGAACCGCGGTTCGTCGGCCAATTGGAACACCGAACCCGCCGCCCCGACCCGCGGGTCGTAGGCGCCGAACACGAGGCGCGCGACGCGCGCGTGCACGAGCGCCGCGGCGCACATGGCGCACGGCTCGAGCGTGACATACAAGGTGGAGCCCGTAAGGCGGTAGTTGCGCACGCGCTCCCCGGCCTGGCGCAAGGCCAGGATCTCGGCGTGCGCGCTCGGGTCGTGGCGCGCGATCGGCTGGTTGAACGCTTGCGCGAGACATATCCCGTCGCGTACGAGCACCGCCCCCACGGGCACCTCGCCCGCTTGCGCGCCCGTGCGCGCAAGCTCGAGTGCCGCGCGCATCCAGTCCTCGTCCCGCGCCGGACTCGCGTCCCCCTGCCGCTCGGATCCCGCCTCCGCCATCACACGATCCCTCCCGATCAGCGCCCGCCAAAGGCCCGCGACGGCGGGCCTTCACCATGATACCCTCGGCCGTGTTCACAGGAATGATCTCTCATGCCGCAGCCCGCCGAAAGACGCGCCCTGATGCTGTTCGTGATCCGCTTGGGGCTCGTCAGCCTGTTTGCCGATTTCACCTACGAGGGCGGACGCGGCATCATGGGCTCGTATCTCGCGATGCTCGGGGCCACACCGTTGCTCGTGGGGCTGGTATCGGGCGGGGGCGAAATGGTGGGTTACGCCGTGCGCTGGTTTTCCGGGCGCTACGCCGACCGGACACGCCGCTACTGGCCCATCATGTCGGTCGGCTACGGACTCAACCTGTTCGCCGTCCCGGCCTTGGCCCTCACGACGGCCCTCGGCCCGGCGGTCGCCTTGATGTTCGGCGAGCGCGTCGGCAAGGGCATCCGCAACCCCGCCCGCAACGTGATCCTCTCCCAGGCCGGAGAGCGCTACGGGCATGGACAGGCCTTCGGAATCCACGAACTTCTGGATCAGACCGGCGGCTTTCTCGGACCGCTCACGGTGGCGGGCCTCGTCGCCCTCAGCAGCTACCGCGTGGCCTTCGCCGTCCTCTTGCTCCCGGCCTTGATCGCGCTCCTCCTGCTCCGGCGGGCCTACCGCCACGCGCCCACGCCGCAGGCCCGGCCGAGCGCGCGTGTCACGATGACGCGCCTGCCCCCTTTATACTTCCGTTACATGGCCTTCGCGGCACTCACCGTCATGGGGTTTACCCACTTCATCCTGTTCTCTTACCATCTGGCGGTTAGCCACCGAGTCGCACCCCCCTGGATCCCGGCGCTCTACGCCCTGGCCATGGCCTCCTCGGGGCTCGCAGCACTTCCGGCGGGCAAGCTCTTCGACCGCGTGGGCCTCAAAATCCTCTACGCGGTGCCCCTGCTGATCCTTGCGACCAACCCTTTGTTGTTCCTTGCGCGCACACCGGCCCTGATCGTGGCCGGGACCATCGTGTGGGGGGTCGCCCTCGGGATCCAGCAAAGCGTGATGCGGGCCGGCGTCGCGCAATTGAGTCCTCAGGAGCGGCGGGGGGCGGCCTTCGGACTCTTCGATGCCGGCTTCGGCTTTGCGTGGATGATCGGCAGCATCGTCATGGGTTGGCTTTATAGCCTTGCGGCTCAGGACCTCGTGGTCTTCGCCTCGGGGGCCGAGGTCGCAAGTCTGGCCCTGCTGCCCTGGATCCTGCGCGATGCGCCCGCGAGCCGCGCTTGACGCAAGACCCGCCTCCAATCGCAAGGGGCGCGGCCGAAAGCCTCCGCCCGCTTCCGGCCTGAAGGCCGGGGCTTGAGTCCGGGGCCGTAGAGATAGACGCCGTTCGAGCCCCGGGCCGGCGACTCCAGCCAGCTGCTGGCCACCATAATGCGCCACCAAACTCCTCGAGTAGCCATGGGCCCGTAGCCACCGGCTGGAATCCAACGCCTCGCCCAGCACTGCGGCAGGAAGCACACCTGTTGCCCTTCCCTGTTTTTTCCTCGACCGCCCCGCCGAACACGCGGGCATACAGGCAGCAAATGCTGCTGCCAATATGTCAGAAACTGGTGTATCATTTCTCTGTCCGAGAGGTGTCCCATGAACACACTGCCCGAATCCATCCTGCAACAAGCCCGCTCGCTTCCCGAGGGGGGCGTGCTGTCGCCCAAGGAATTTCTGCACTTGGGAAGCCGGTCGGCGGTGGAT
>DAHWKH010000133.1 GCA_027343725.1 Acidiferrobacteraceae bacterium | reverse complement strand
GAAACCTGGACATCCCGCAAAACTACAGCACGCGCATGCGCTCCTGGGCGGTGGGGGCGCGCGTGACCGTGCCGATTTTTAGCGGCGGGCGGACGATGGCACAGGTGGATGCCGTCACAAACGAGGGGCGCAGGGCGCGGGCGGGATTACTCGCCGCCCGCCGGCAGGCGGCAACCGCCGTGCGCAAGGCCTACTCGGGAATCCTGAGCGGTTTGGCCAAAATCGAGGCCTTGAAGGCGGCGGTATCCGCAGGTCAGCTGGCCGTGAAGGGAAATCGGATCGGCTACCGTCTCGGAATCCGTATAAGCCTCGACGTTTTGAATGCGGAGCATGAGCTCTATATTGCGCGCCGCGACCTTGCGCGATCCCGGTATGACACGCTTTTGGAGGGTTTTGAGCTGAAAGCGGCGGCCGGGATCCTGACTGAGCGGGACGTCGCCCTCATCAGCGGGATGATGCATTCCCATTGGACTTACCGATCCGTTTCGAAAAAGACGCAGTCTCCCTAGACGGTGAGGCTTGCAATGGCCGAGTCCGGCCGTTTTCGCGTCGGTTCGCGGGCGGGCAGGTCGCCGGCCGCGGCTTTCTTCAAGGTTTTGCGCGCCCCGCGCATGCCGAGCAGGCCGCCGCCATTCGATTCGTCGGACGCTTGGCCCGCATACCATTGGCCGCTCGGATCAGCGCGTTTTCCGTTCCTCCCCCCAGACACCGTGACCGTGGGCCCGGACCGTCCAGCGGCGGGCCCCGGCGTTGATCAGGTCCTAACTGCCCTGATCCTCGGTCGCGCGCGAAGACGGCCGTTCCATGCCGACCGACTCTGACCGATCAGCGATCTCGTCGTGACGGGCCGGAGCGGGCGTTGGTGTCGCTGCGGGCGGGTTCGAGGCCGGCAAGGGCTCGCGGCGCTCGGATGGCGAGGCGGCCTTTTCCGGGCCGGCCGTCTCGGTGGCGCTCGATGGCGCCGCCCGGTTCTCGCCGCGTTCCCCGCCGTGGCGCCCGCGCCCGCCGCGGCGGGGACGGTGACTCCGCCCCCGTCCCGGCCGTTCGGCCTTGGCCGCGTGGTCCGGGCCTTGGGCCGGCTTCTCCGCGGAGCGCTCGCTGCGCGCATCTGGTGCGCGCTCGCTGCGGCCCGCGGCTTCGGTCGCCCCGGTCGGCCGGGTCCGGGGGGGACGCCGGCGCTTGGGGCGGGGCGCGTCCTGAACCTTTGCCGGTGCGGGCGTCTCGGATGCGGCCGGCGCTTTCGGTGGTCCGCCCAAGAGGCGTTGCAGGAAGGTCCGGATGAGGCCGTTGGGTTGCGAGGCCGTGGGTGTGGTCCCGGGCGAGGGCGAAAGCGGCGCCAAATGGCCGACGGCCGGGCGTTCGACCAGGGGGCTCGCGGCCGCGGGCGCGCGCGCGGGCTCGTTCGGCGCGGTGTCCATGGGGATGAGATAGCTTGCCGCCACGCGCTCGGTCTCGAGCTCGTCGGCCTTCAGGCGCCGGATGCGGTAATGCGGGGTCTCGAGATCAATGCTCGGGACGATCGTGATCGGCGTTCCGAGCCGCGACTCGATGGTGCTGATCTCGTAGCGCTTCTCGTTCAGGAGGTAGGTGGCCGTCGGTAACGGCAGATGGACGTGCAGCGCCGCGGTGTTCTCCTTCATGGCCTCTTCCTGGATGAAGCGCAGGATCTGCAAGGCCGAGGACGGGACGCTGCGGATATGCCCCGTGCCCTCGCAGCGCGGGCACGTCAGGCTGTTGGATTCACCGAGCGACGGCCGCAGCCTCTGGCGCGACATCTCGAGCAGGCCGAAGCGTGAGATCCGGCCGACCTGGACGCGCGCGCGGTCCGCCTTCAAGGCCTCCTGCAGGCGGGTTTCGACGGCGCGCTGGTTGCGCGCCGGGGTCATGTCGATAAAGTCGATGACGATGAGCCCGCCGAGGTCGCGGATCCGCAGCTGGCGCGCGATCTCTTCCGCGGCCTCGAGATTGGTGTTGAGCGCGGTTTCCTCGATATCGCTGCCCTTGGTGGCGCGCGCCGAGTTCACGTCGATCGTGACCAATGCCTCGGTGTGGTCGAACACCACGGCGCCGCCGGATTCGAGGCGCACCTCGCGCGAGAACGCCGACTCGATCTGGTGTTCGATCTGATAGCGCGAGAACAGGGGGATTTCATCTTCGTACAACTTGAGCTTGGCGACGTTCTGCGGCATGACCTGCTGCATGAACTTGAGGCCGCGCTCATAGATATCCTGATTGTCGATCAGGATCTCGCCAATGTCGCTGCGCAGGTAGTCGCGGATCGCGCGAATGACGAGGCTGCTCTCCTGGTAAATGAGGAAGGGCGCGGCCTGCTCGGCGCTGGCGCGGCTTATGGCCTCCCACAGCTGCACCAAATAGTCGAGGTCCCACTGCAATTCCTCGACGCTCTTGCCGATGCCGGCGGTGCGGATAATGATCGAGTAGTCGTCCGAGAGCTGCAGCTGGGCCATGAGGTCCCGCAGTTCGGCGCGTTCCTCGCCCTCGATGCGCCGCGAGATCCCGCCACCTTTCGGGTTGTTGGGCATGAGCACGAGATAGCGGCCCGCGAGGCTTACGAAGGAGGTGAGGGCCGCGCCCTTGTTGCCGCGTTCCTCTTTCTCGATTTGGACGATGATCTCCTGGCCTTCCCGCAGCACGTCCTTGATCCGGACCTGGCCGGATGCCGCCTTGCCGTCGCCGTTGAAGTAGATCCGCGAGATTTCCTTGAGCGGCAGAAAGCCCTGGCGCTCGGAGCCGTAATCGACGAACGCGGCCTCGAGGCTCGGTTCGACGCGGGTCACGCGCCCTTTGTAGATGTTGCCCTTTTTCTGCTGGTAGTTGGCCGATTCGATGTCCAGATCCACGAGTTTCTGGCCATCGACGATTGCCACTCGCAATTCCTCCGAGTGGGTCGCGTTAAAAAGCATTCTTTTCATGAATTCCTCGCCGCAATGCGGCGCGCCCGCTTACCGATGAATACAAGGGCCGGGAGTTCCATGCGAGCCACGGTGGCGACCGGTCATTCGTCCGTTCGCTCAAGCATCCACGCCGTGAACTGTCCGTCGCCCCGGCAAGGGGCCGCTTTCGAGCACTCCTCCAACAGGGTGAGGTGTGCGAAACCCGTTAGGGGCGGCCAAAAGGCCGCCCCGAAAATCGTTTTGTACGGGGGCGGAAAGCTTGCTACTATCGCCCGCATACGAAAGCGCACTATAGCAGTCGGGTTGCGCCCCGGCAATCTTTGGCCGTCCTCCATGTCGTCGCAAAACAGATCGGCTGCTGCGGTCCGCTGGATCACGATCGATGCCGAACGCTCCGGGCAGCGCCTGGATAACTTCCTGTTGGCCACGCTCAAGGGTGTGCCCCGGACCCATATTTACCGAATCGTCCGCAAGGGCGAAATCCGCATCAACAAGGGGCGCCGGAAGGCCGATTACCGCCTGCGCGAGGGGGACGTATTGCGGATCCCGCCGCTCGCCGTGCGCGCGCCGCCGCCCGAGCCGCCCGGGCTCGCCTGGCTCGAAACCCGCGTGCTTTTCGAAGACGAGCACCTGCTCGTCTTGAACAAGCCGAGCGGGATGGCAGTCCACGGCGGCTCATCGCTCTCCTTTGGTGTGATCGAGGCCCTGCGCGGCCTGCGGCCGGCGGCGCGCGCGCTCGAACTCGTGCACCGGCTCGATCGCTCCACCTCCGGATGCCTGCTGCTCGCCAAGCGGCGCTCGGCGTTGCGCGCCTTGCAGGAGTCCTTGCGCGCGGGGCGGTTCGAGAAGACGTACACCGCCCTGGTCGAGGGCCGCTGGCCCACGGGCCTTGCGCGCGTCGCCGCGCCCCTGCGGCGCACCGAGGGGAGCGAGCGGCGCGTGGTCGTGCACGCGGGCGGCAAGGCCTCCCTCACCGAGTTCGCGGTCACGGCGCGGTTTCCGGAGGCAACGCTCGTGGAGGCGCATCTCGTGACCGGGCGCACGCATCAAATCCGCGTGCACGCCGCGCACAGCGGGCATCCGGTGGTCGGTGACGACCGCTACGGTGACGCGGCGCGCAACGCGCTCTGGCGTACGCGCGGTGTCGCGCGTTTGTTTTTGCATGCGCACCACCTGACGTTTCCGCACCCGGCGACCGAAGCCGTGGTGGACATCATCGCACCGCTGCCGCCCGACCTCGCGGCGGTTTTGGAGTCGTTGCATGACGCGAAAGTATGATCTCCTGATTTTCGACTGGGACGGCACGCTGATGGACTCGGCCGAGCGCATCGTGCGCTGCTTTCAGGCGGCGGCGCGCGAATGCGGGCTGGCGCCGCTTGCCGATGCCGCCATCCGGCGCACCATCGGGCTTGGGGTGAAGGAGGCCCTGGCACGGATCCTGCCGCACGCGGACGACGACACGTGCGCGCAGGTCGCCCGATGCTACCGGGAACACTTCCTCCACCGGGATGCGACCCCGACCCCGTTGTTCCCGGGCGTGGAGGCGGGCCTACGGGATTGTCAGCGGCGCGGCTATCGGCTCGCCGTCGCCACCGGAAAATCGCGTCAGGGGCTCGAGGCGGCCATGGGCGTGAGCGGCCTTGTGGCGCTTTTTGCGGTCAGCCGCTGCGCCGACGAGACCCGTTCAAAGCCGGATCCCTGCATGCTGAACGAGATCCTCGCGCACACAGGCGTCGCGCCGGAGCGCGCGCTCATGATCGGCGACACGAGTTATGACCTCGAGATGGCGCGCTGCGCCGGCATGGACTCGGTCGCGGTCAGTTACGGCGTGCATGAGCGCGGGGACTTGATGCGCCACGCGCCCGAGGCCTGCTTCGACACCTTCCCCGCGTTCTGCGCCTGGCTCGATCAGGCGGCGGGATAAGGGCGCGATCGAGGCTTGCGCGCGCGGCGCCTCGGGCTATGATCGCAGGACGCGCGAAGGGGGGCTCATGAACGAGGACAACGACAAGCGAACGGGGCGCAGCGACCCGCAACCGGTGACGGACGGATGGGCGCGCGAGACCCTGGAAAAGCTTGCGTTCGCAGCGCTGACCGAAGAGCGCCGCAGCCGTCGCTGGCGGATCGCGTTTCGGCTGGCCTTTCTGATCGTGATCTTGGCGGTGATCGTGTCCTTCGAGGCCGGGCGGGTGCGCGCGACCGGGCCGGCCGGGCACTTCACGGCGCTCGTACGTCTGACCGGCACGATCCGCGCAAACGGGCCGGCGAGCGCGAGGGCCGTCGATACGGCCTTGCGCGCGGCTTTCAAGGCCCATCCCGCGGGCGTCATCCTCGATGCCGACAGCCCCGGCGGGAGCCCGGTTCAGGCGAGCGACATCAACGCCGCGATCTGGCGCCTGCGGCGACGCTACCCGCGGATCCCGATCGACACGGTCGTCCAGGACCTGTGCGCCTCGGGGTGTTATTACGTGGCGGTTGCGAGCGATCGGATTTATGCCAACCCCGCAAGCCTCGTCGGCTCCATCGGGGTGCTCATGGACGGATTCGGCTACACGGGCCTCATGCGCAAGATCGGCGTCACCCGGCGCTTGCTGATCGCTGGGCGGAACAAGGACTTCTTGGACCCGTTTTCGCCGCTGACCCCCGCTCATCGGGCGTTCGCCGAGACGCTGTTGCGGCAAATCCATGCGCAATTCATCGCCGCGGTCCGCAAGGGCCGGGGCGCGCGCTTGAAGCCGAGCCCAGGTCTGTTCAGCGGTCTCATATGGACCGGGCAAGGCGCAAGGGCCCTGGGCTTGATCGACGGCTTCGGGACCGTCGGGACGGTGGCCCGTCACGTCTTCAAGGCCCCGCACGTGGTCGATTTTTCGCCGCATCGCGGACTCGTGGCGCGATTCGCCGACCATTTCGGGGCCACCATGAGCCAAGCGTTCGCCGAGCGATTTCTCGCGCCGATGCCGAGACTGCAATAAGTGAGACACATCCTTTTGAGCAATGACGACGGCTACATGGCCGCGGGACTCGGGTGTCTTGCCGCAAAGCTCGCGGAGAGCGCGCAGGTCACCGTCGTGGCGCCCGACCGCGACCGCAGCGGCGCCAGTAACTCCCTGACCCTGATGAGGCCCTTGCGGGCCCAGCGCGCCCCGAACGGCTTCTATTACGTCGACGGCACGCCCACCGACTGCGTGCATCTGGCGATCACGGGTCTTTTGGGCCGCGAGCCCGACATGGTGATCGCCGGCATCAACCACGGCAGCAATCTCGGCGACGATGTGTTGTATTCGGGGACGGTGGCGGCGGCCATGGAGGGGCGCTTTCTGGGGCTGCCGGCGATGGCGATCTCGCTCGCCGCCACCGACCCCCAACACTTGCAGACGGCAGCGCTCGTGGCGCACAGGCTCCTCGCGGCGCTCGCGCCCGAGACCCTGCCCGCGGACACCGTGTTGAACGTCAACGTCCCGGACGTCCCCTACGAGGCCTTGCGCGGCTATCAAGCGACGCGCCTCGGGCATCGCCACCGCGCAGAGCCCGTGGTGCCGGCGACCGACCCGCGCGGGCGGCGCATCTACTGGGTCGGGCCCGCGGGGGATGCCGAGGATGCCGGACCCGGGACCGATTTTCATGCCTTGCAAGCGGGCTATGTGTCGGTGACGCCGCTGCATGCCGATCTCACGCGCCACAACGCCCTGTCGGCGCTCGGCACCTGGTGCGGGGGGCTCGCGTGAACGAGGCCCGCCACGGGGCCGGTATGACCTCGCAGCGCACGCGCGAGCGCCTGATCACGCGGTTGCGCGATCAGGGCATACGCGATGCAGCGACCCTCGATGCGCTCGCGGCCGTCCCCCGGCACCTCTTCGTCGACGAGGCCCTGGCCACCCGCGCCTACGAGGACACGGCGCTGCCCATCGGTCACGGCCAAACCATCTCGCAGCCGTATATCGTGGCGCGCATGACCGCGGCTTTGCGCACGAGCGGGCCGCTCGAGCGGGTCCTGGAGATCGGGACCGGATCCGGCTATCAGGCCGCGGTGCTCGCGCGCCTGGCGCAACAGGTCTATACCATCGAGCGCGTGGGGGCGCTGGCGCGCAGCGCCCGCCAACGGTTCGCGGCCCTGCGGCTTGGCAACGTGCAGGTGCGCCACGGCGACGGCTCCCACGGTTGGCCCGAGAAGGGGCCTTTCGATGCCATTATCGTGACCGCCGCGGCGCGCGCCGTGCCGCCGGTGCTGTTCGCGCAACTGCAAGAGGGGGGCCGATTGGTCATCCCGGTGGGCGACGAGGGCCAGGAACTGACGCTCTACAGGCGCCAGGGGACGACGATCGCCTACGAGCGCCTGGAGAGCGCGAACTTCGTGCCCCTCCTGCCCGGCGAGGTCGGGTAGTGGGGCGTCTCCTCCTGGTCCTGTTCGCGATCGCCCTCAGTGCCTGCTCAGCGACCGTTCCGGCGCCCATCCACAATGACAGCGGCCGTTTCCGGCGCGCGCCCAAGCGTTCCTACCGCGTGCTCCCGGGGGATACGCTTTATAGCGTGGCGTTCGCGACCGGGCATGATTATCGCGAGCTCGCGCGCTGGAACGGCATCGCCCCGCCGTACCGCATACGCGTCGGCGAGCGCTTGCGCCTTCGCCCCCCGGCGCGCCCAACGCCGCGGGCGAAAGCGCCCGCGCGCGCTGCGGCGGCGCCCTCGGCGCCGCCTTTGCCGGCGCGCAGGCTGCCCGTCGTGAGCCGCTGGATCTGGCCGGCTCGGGGGCGGGTGGTGCGAGTTACGGGCCGCTCGCGGCCCGGGGACGTGGGGATCGCGATCCGGGGCCGCTACGGGGAGCCGGTGCGGGCGGCGGCCGCGGGCGAAATCGTGTACGTAGGGAGTGGACTTCCAGGATATGGTGAGCTTATCATCATAAAGCATAATAATGACTACCTAAGCGCCTACGCGCACAACGCGTGGACGGATGTACAGGAGGGGGAGATGGTCGAACAAGGTGAAGTCATTGCCGCCATGGGCGATAGCGGCACAAACCACGTGGAACTCGGTTTCGAAATCCGCAAAGACGGCGCGGCCGTCAATCCCATCGCCTACCTCCCCCACACCTCCCACCCGTGATCGAAGAGGGCGGACCTATGGCGGAACCTGAGATCGACGTAAGCGCAGTGGAGACACCGGAGCCGGAGGTTCTGGAGGAGAGCGGGACGGAGCCCGTGCTGGAAGGCCGGGACGAGACCGAGACCGTAGCGGATACCCCAAGAGCCAGCGACGAGACGTCCGGCCCGCAGGCCGATGCCACCCAGCTCTACCTGCGTGAGATCGGCTTCTCTTCCCTTTTGACCGCGGAAGAGGAGGTGTATTACGGGCGCCTGGCGTTGCGTGGCGACCTCGATGCCAGGCGGCACATGATCGAAAGCAATCTGCGTCTGGTCGTGAAGATCGCGCGGCGCTACATGAACCGCGGGCTTGCGCTCCTCGATCTCATCGAGGAGGGGAATCTCGGGCTCATTCGGGCCGTCGAGAAGTTCGATCCGGAGCGCGGGTTCCGCTTCTCCACGTACGCGACGTGGTGGATCCGCCAGACGATCGAGCGCGGCATCATGAACCAGACGCGCACGATCCGACTCCCCGTGCACATCCTGAAGGAAATCAACATTTATCTGCGGGCGGCCCGGTACCTCGCCCAGAAGCTCGACCACGAACCGACGCCCGAGGAGGTCGCGACCCTCCTCGACAAACCGATCGACGAGGTGCGGGCGATGATGGGCCTCAATGAGCGGGTGGCGTCGGTCGACGCGCCCCTCGACATCGACCCGGATCGCTCGCTGCTCGACGCCATTGCCGACGAGCGCAACGCGGACCCGGAAAAGATCGTGCAGGACGAAGACCTGCACGCCCAGATCGCGGCCTGGCTGTCGGAGCTGAACGAAAAGCAGCGCGAGGTGGTGGAGCGGCGATTCGGCCTCAACGGCCGCGACATCGCCACCCTGGAGCAGGTCGGCGCCGACATCGGCGTGACACGCGAGCGCGTGCGCCAGATCCAGGTCGAGGCCTTGCGCAGGCTGCGCAGCATGCTCGAGAAGGGGGGATATTCGACCGACGTCCTCTTCTAGCTCAGGCCGCGGCGGGCGCGGGCGGATCGGCCAAGAGCAAGGCCGCGGCCACCTTGCGGCCTTCGCCCATCAAGAGGTTGTAGGTTCGGCAGGCCGCGCCCGTGTCCATGCACTCGACCCCGATCTGGCCCTGCAACAGGACGAGGAGCGCCTCCTGGGAGGGAAAGCGCAGCGCGCGGCCGGTCCCCAAGAGCACGATTTCGGCATCGAGGCCCGCGAGTTCGGTGAGGGCCTCGCGGTCGAGTTCCGCGAAGTGACGCGGCCGCCAGTCGGGGAGGATCCGATCGGGCGTGACGACGAGGCTGCGCTCGTAGGCGTGCTCGTCGATCACCACGAGTCCGGGCTCGTAACGACTGATCCGATGCCGGCCGTCGCCGGTGTCGAGATGAATCTTCATGAAGGCCTCCCGCTGACGTTGACAGTCCGCGTATTCGTCCGTATGGTCGCGCTTCGAATGGCCGTGTTTGGCATCCCCCAACACTATACAAGACCGTCGCTTCAGGACAACGGGGAGTCGCTGCCCGCGCCCCCAGGTGAATGAATGGACCAGTTTCCCCGCATAAAGCGCTTGCCGCCCTACGTCTTCAATATCGTGAACGAACTGAAGGCGGCGGCGCGCAAGCGCGGCGAGGACATCATCGATTTCGGGATGGGCAACCCCGACCATCCGACGCCGCGACACATCGTGGACAAGCTCTGCGAGGCCGCGCAGCGCGAAGACACGCACCGCTATTCGGTCTCGCGCGGCATCCCGCGGCTGCGCAAGGCGATCTGCGATTGGTATGCGCGCCGCTACGGCGTGGTCCTCGACATGGATCGCGAGGCCATCGTCACGATCGGTTCCAAGGAGGGGCTTGCACACCTGGCGCTCGCCACCACGGGCCCGGGGGACGTGGTGCTCGTGCCGAACCCGAGCTATCCGATCCACCCTTACGGCTTCGTGATCGCCGGCGCCGATATCCGCCACGTGCCGCTCGTGCCGGGCGGGGATTTCTTCGCCGAACTCGAGAGCGCCATCCGCAACTGTTGGCCGAAGCCGAAGATGCTGGTGCTCAATTTTCCGAGCAACCCCACGGCCCAGTGCGTGGATCTCGACTTCTTCGAGAAGGTGGTGGCGATCGCGCGCGAGCACGGGATCTTCGTGATTCACGATATCGCCTACGCGGACATTGTGTTCGACGGTTACGAGGCCCCCTCGATCCTGCAGGTGGCCGGCGCGCGCGAGGTGGCGGTCGAGTTCTTCACGCTGTCGAAAAGCTATGACATGCCGGGTTGGCGGGTCGGTTTCATGTGCGGCAACGAGGGGCTCGTGGCGGCCCTCGCGCGCATGAAGTCCTATCTCGACTACGGCATGTTCACGCCCATTCAGATCGCCGCCATCCGCGCCCTCGAGGGGCCGCAGGAGTGCGTGGCCGAGACCCGCCATCGCTATCAGAGCCGGCGCGACGTGTTGTGCGACGGTCTGCACGCCGCCGGCTGGCCGGTCGACGTGCCGCGTGCCACGATGTTCGTCTGGGCGCGCATTCCGGAGCCGTTTCGCGCCTTGGGCTCGCTCGAGTTTTCGAAAAAGCTCCTGCTCGAGGCCAAGGTGGCGGTCTCCCCAGGCATTGGCTTCGGCGAATACGGCGACGGTTACGTGCGCTTCGGTCTCATCGAAAACGAACATCGCACGCGCCAGGCGGTGCGCACGATCAAGGACATGCTGCGGCGCGCGGGCGTCCACGCGTCGCGGGAAGCGTCGTGAGCGCGGTCCGGGTCGGCTTGTTGGGGCTCGGGGTGGTCGGGGCCGGCACGGTCTCGGTGCTGACGCGCAACGCCCATGAGATCACCCGCCGCGCCGGCCGGGACATCGATATCGTCAAGGTGCTGGCGCGCGACCCCCGAAAGGCCCGCGCCCTCGCATGGCCGAAGGAGCGCTTGACGACCGATGCCGGGAGCGTCCTCGATGATCCGACGATCGAGGTGATCGTCGAATTGATGGGCGGCCTCGAGCCTGCGCGCGAGTACGTTTTGAGGGCGATCCGCGCGGGGAAGCACGTCGTGACCGCGAACAAGGCCTTGATCGCGATCCACGGAAACGAGATCTTCGCGGCCGCCCGCGAGTCCGGCGTCGTGGTCGCGTTCGAGGCCGCGGTCGCAGGCGGCATCCCGGTCATCAAGACCCTGCGCGAGGGGCTTGCCGGCAACCGGATTCGGGGGGTCGCGGGCATCATCAACGGCACCAGCAACTACATCTTGACCGCGATGCGCGAGCGTGGCGTCGAGTTCGATGCGGCGTTGCGCGAGGCCCAGGCCTTGGGTTACGCGGAGGCCGACCCCCATTTCGATATCGACGGGATCGACGCGGCGCACAAGCTCACGATCCTGGCGTCGATCGCCTTCGGGATCCCGCTGAAATTCGATCAGGTCTCGGTCGAGGGGATCCGCACGCTCGAATCGGCGGACATCGTCTACGCCGATGAACTCGGTTACCGGGTCAAGCATTTGGGCATCGCCCGGCGCATGGCGCGCGGCATCGAGCTGCGCGTGCACCCGGTGCTCATCCCGCACAGGCGGCTCATCGCCAACGTGGACGGGGTCATGAACGCGGTTCTCGTGCACGCCGATGCGGTCGGTTCGATCCTGCTCCACGGCCCGGGGGCCGGCGCCGAGCCGACCGCCTCGGCGGTCGTGGCCGACATCATCGACGTCGTGCGCACGCTCACGACCGACCCTCAATGGCGGGTGCCGCATCTGGCGTTCCAGCCGGATGCCCTGTCGGACGGGCCGATATTGGGCATGGCGGACGTGGAAAGCGCCTACTACCTGCGGTGCGAGGCCCTGGACCGGTCCGGCGTGCTGGCCGATATCACGCGCATTCTGGCGGATCTCGAGATCAGCATCGAGGCGATCCTGCAAAAGGCGCCGGCACCCGGCGCCGATCACGTGCCCGTGATTCTCCTGATCCACAAGGTCCGCGAGGCCAAGGTGGACCAGGCGATCGCGCGCATCACGGGGCTTGCCGCAATCACGGGCCCCATCCGCAAGTTGCGCGTCGAGACATTCGATTAGGAGGCCCATGTCCCGCTATACCGGCATCATCACGCGTTACCGCGATTGGCTCCCGCTCACCGACGGGAGCCGCATCATCACCCTGGGGGAGGGCGACACCCCGCTCATTCGGCTCGAGCGCCTGACGCGCGCGAGCGGCCGGGACGTGGCCTTGTACGTGAAGTTCGAGGGCCTGAACCCGACCGGCTCCTTCAAGGATCGGGGCATGTGTTTCGCGGTCACCAAGGCCGTGGAAGCCGGCTCGCGCGCGCTCATCTGCGCGTCCACCGGCAATACCTCGGCCTCGGCCGCGGCGTACGCGGCACGCGCGGGCCTTGCGGCCTTCGTGCTGATACCGGAAGGCAAGATCGCGCTCGGGAAGCTGAGTCAGGCCGTGATTCACGGGGCGGTGGTGATCCAGATTCAGGGGAATTTCGATGTCGGGATGCGTCTTGTGAAGGAGGTGGCGGCCGAAAGCCCGATCACGCTCGTCAACTCCGTGAACCCCTACCGCCTGCAAGGGCAGAAGACCGCGGCCTTCGAGGTCGTGGATGCGCTCGGTTTTGCGCCGCAGTACCACTACCTGCCGGTGGGTAATGCCGGCAATATCACCGCCCACTGGATCGGCTATCGGGATT
>DAHWKH010000108.1 GCA_027343725.1 Acidiferrobacteraceae bacterium | reverse complement strand
TGTGTGTATCCAGCCCAACGACCTTGCTACACTTCGTCATGACCTGCCCCCTCAATTGTGGCTCTGCGTTGATGGTTGTTTTCCCGACCTCAGTTTAATCCACGTCGTTTGAGGTCGGGCAGGTCAATACATGATGTCTAGACGAAACGCTCGATCGCGTGCAGTACGAGCGCGACCCCCACACCGGCCAGCCCGATCCAGAAAAACACCCACACCAGGGCAAACAGGACGTGCAGGAGAAACAGGGCCGCCCAGACCGCGAGCAACGCAAGCCCGACGCCGAATGCCATGCGCTTGATATCCTGCTTGACCATTGAGACTCCTCTCGTTGCCCGCGACTGACCTTATTATGGGGGCGCCATCGCCCGTCTCAAGTGCCGCGGCCGACCGCCCTAAGCCGCGCCCACGAGGTCCGCGAGAATGGCGCGAGCATAGTGCACGGGGAGCGAATAATGGCCCTCCCCCGGGATCACGCGCAGCCCGGCCTGCGGCAGAAGCCGGCCGAGCTCATAGACCATCGCGACCGGCACCACCCGGTCGTCCTCCCCTGCCCAGAGGGTGACCGGGGGCGAGGTCTGCGTGACCCGGAAGTCCCAGGGCCGCAGGTAGAGCACGAGGTCCTGGGCGGCGCCCCATCCGCCCTGGCGCAGGCCCTCGCGCTGCGAGCCGATCAGGACCTCACGCACCCGAGCGTCCGCCAACACGGCCTCATCGGCGCCCGCCAGGAAACGCACATCCCCGAGCCGGCCGCGCAGCCGCAACAGGCGCACGAGAGGCCAGACCGTCACCGGCGCGAGCAGCGCGCGCATCGTCTGCGCCAAGCGCCACGCGCGCGCGACGAACGGCACGAAATCCCGGTGACAGGCGGCGATCGCCTCGGGCGGACCGAGCGCACCGACGAGCGCAAGACGCGTGATGCGCTCAGGATAGGCGGCGAGCAGGGACAATGCATACGGCCCGCCCCCGGAGACCCCCATGACCGCGACCGAGCCAAGCCCCAGCGTATCGAGCAGCGCGATGGCATCGCGCGCGAAATCGGACAGACGCCGGCCGCGCTTCGGATCCGAGCCCCCGTAACCGGGCCGGTCCGGGGCCAGGACGCGCACCCCGAGGTCGCGGATCGCCGGCAGCAAAAGCCGCGCCTCTTCGCGCGAACCCGGAAACCCATGGCAATACAGGACTGTGCGGCCGTGCGGCGATCCGTACTCGGCATACGCGATCCGCCGCCCGTCCGGCAAGAGCACGGACCGCGTCACGGCCTCCCGGTCCGCCCCGGTCCCGCCGAATGCCATCCTGTGTTATCCTCCCTCGCGTCAGCGCCATTGAAGACCCCTATCCCCCATGACGCAATCCCCGATCCATCCGGCATGAGGTCGCTAAAGCCGTCGTTTCTGGCGCTGATGGCCCTCACAGGCGCCCTCGCGCTCTTGAGTTCCACCATGGCCAAGACCCCGGCCGTGCCGCTTTTCGCGCGCGCCCTGGGCGCCTCGCCGGCACTCATCGGCTGGACGGTGATGGCCTCGACCGTGCCCGGCATCCTGGTGAGCCTGCCGGCGGGCGCCCTCCGGGATCGGGTCGGCACGCGCCCACTGCTTCTCGCCGCCTTGTTCGTGTTCGCGACCGCGCCGTTTCTGTACCTGCTGGTGCATAACGTGGGCCAGCTCGCCGTGGTGCGATTTTACCATGGCTTTGCCACCGCCATCTTCGGGACGGTCATCGGGGCCGAGATCGCGGCGCGTTTCCCGGAGCGGCGCGGGCACGCGCTCGGCGTCTATAGCGCGGTCAGCACCGCGGGCCGTTCCCTGGCCCCGTTTCTCGGCGGGACCCTCATCTCCCTCACGGGCTTCACCGGGCTTTATCTCGGCTGCGCGGCGGCCGGTGTCCTGGCACTCACGCTCGGCATCCAAACGAGCACTCATTTGCCAGCGCACGTCGAGAAACCCGCGGACGACAGGCCGCGCGTGCGGCTTTCCGCGATCCTGGCCGATCGCCTGATCCGCGTCACGAGCCTCGTCGAAGCCGTGCAATACCTGGTGTTCGGGTCGGTCGAGGCGTTTCTCGCGGTGTATGCCGCGCGCGCCGGGTGGCCCGCATGGCGGATCGGCGTGCTCCTCGGCGCGCAACTCCTTGTTGTGGTGCTCTCGAAGCCGCGTCTTGGCAAGCTCTCGGATCGTTACGGGCGGGCGCCCATCATCCTCGTCGGGCTGACGCTCGGGGCGCTCGCGGTCGCCGGACTCCCGTTCACGCGCGATTTTTCCGGACTCTTGGGGATCAACGGGGTGTTCGGCGCGGGCTTTAGCGCGACCACCGCGGCGACCGGCGCGCTCGTCGGCGATCGCAGCCGCGCCGGCGGCTTCGGGGCGGGGATGGGCTTCCTGCGTTCCATCATGGACATCGGCCAGGCCGCCGGCCCGGTTCTGACCGGCGCGCTCGTGCAGATCGGGGGCTACCGCACGGCCTTCCCGACCCTTGCCGCCTTCCTGCTCGCGGCCGCCGTCGTGTTCGGGTTCGCGACCCGCTCACAACCGGGCGCGCCCTAAACCGTTCCGTCAGACTTGCTCGATCATGCGCAAACATGATCGAAGCTGACTTCCTGTTTCGTCGAGGCTGGTTTCACTCGGGTCTTGCGACCCGAGCCAGAGCCTTCCTCTCCACAGGCTGAAACCGCAGAACTTGCGGCCAGATTCTTGAGGTTCACAGCGGCGTTGTAGTCGCGCTCGTGCGTCGCGCCGCAGGCTGCGCATGTCCATTCCCGCACCGACAGCGGCAGCACGTCCAGCACATGGCCGCAGCCCGAGCATGTCTTGCTGCTCGGGTAGAAGCGATCAGCGAGGATGACTTCGCCGCCGCGCATCGCAGCCTTGTACTCGACCTGACGGCGAAACTCCGCAAAGCCCATGTCGGAGACTGCACGCGCCAGATGGCGGTTTCGCACCATGCCGCGCACGTTCAGGTCTTCGAGCACGATGGTCGAGAACCGTCGCGTGAGATCGGCGCTGAGCTTGTGCAGCCTGTCTTGCCGCACGCAGGCGATGCGCGCGTGCAGCTTTGCCAGCTTCGCTTTCGCCTTGCGGCGATTGGCCGATCCCTTGACCTTGCGGCCAAGAGACCTGGATGTGCGGCGAAGCCGGGCCAGCAGCATGGCAAGGGCCTTGGGGCCGTGAACCACTTCTCCCGTTGAGAGAGTCGCCAACGCCTTGACGCCTAGATCCACACCGACCGCGCCTTGGTTTTCGGCTTGGGCCAGATGCGAAGTGTCCTGGGTGTCGACAGCGATGGACACGAACCAGCGATCGGCGACACGGGAGACGGTCGCCGAGGTGATCTTGCCTTCAAGGCGCAAGGGTTCGCGCAGGCGCACCCACCCAAGGGCCGGGATGCGCATGCGGGAGCCTTCGACGCTGAACTGGTCGTTGGTCAGGGTGAAGCGGTCGTGAAC
>DAHWKH010000107.1 GCA_027343725.1 Acidiferrobacteraceae bacterium | reverse complement strand
GGCCGTGGCCCGCCGGACCGCGACGCGGTAACACCATCGCCTCACGGACAGGGGACATTTCTGCTTTGGTCAGAAGGGGACATTTCTGATTTGGGTTGACATGGGGGCGGCCGGGAAGGCCCCCGCAAGGCCCAACCCGGGCGCCCGGCCGTTTGCCATCCCGTGGACCGGGGGTGCAAAATACCCGGCAAAAGACTAACCGAGGACTCGGGTGCCGCCGGCGGCCGGGTGGATAGGGGGAGTCATGCTCGAAGGGATTTTGAACGGTGCGATTCGCCAGGGGCGGCTGACGGTGCGCTATCCCGACGGGCGGATCGCGCATTACGGCAAGGGGTCGCCCGAGGCCGAGTGGCACATTCGGGACCGCGCCGCCGTGCGCCGCCTCATCAGAGACCCGGAACTGGCGCTGGGCGAGACCTATATGGATGGGGCCTGGGAGGCCCCGCGCGGGCTCGTGCCGCTCCTCGAGATCCTCCTGCGCAACATCCCGGAGTCCTCCGCCACAAGCCTCGTGGCGCGCTGCATGCGACTCATCGAGCAAGCCAACCCGACGCATCTGAGCCGGCGGCGCATCGGACACCATTACGATCGGGACGAGCGGCTTTTTCGCTTGTTTCTCGACCGCGACCTCCACTACTCGTGCGCCTACTTCGCGCGCCCCGATGACAGCCTGGAGGCGGCCCAATACGCCAAGTGCGAGCACCTGCGCCGCAAGCTCGAGCTTGCGCCCGGGCAACGGGTGCTCGACATCGGCAGCGGCTGGGGTGGGCTTGCGCTCCACCTCGCGGGCGCGGCGGATGTCGAGGTCACCGGGCTCACGCTCTCCCGCGAACAGCACCGGGTGGCGACGGCGCGCGCGCGCGAGGCCGGTCTCGGAGAGCGCGTGCGCTTCCTGCTCGAGGACTACCGTGAACACCGGGGCGTCTATGACCGCGTGGTGAGCGTCGGCATGTTCGAGCACGTCGGTCTGCCCCACTACGAGGCGTTTTTCACATCCGTCCGCGAACGGCTCGCGCCGCACGGGCTCGCGCTCCTGCACCACATCGGGCGCAGCGGGCGCCCCGGGCGCACGAACCCCTGGATCCGGCGCTATATTTTCCCCGGCGGCTACAATCCGGCGGCCTCCGAGGTGGCGCCCGCCATCGAACGCGCCGGACTCAAGCTCGCAGACCTCGAGGTCCTGAAATTTCATTATCAGTACACCCTGAGGGAGTGGCAGAAGCGTTTCCAGGCCCACCGGCTGGAGGCCGTACGGCGCTGGGGCGAGAGTTTCGCGCGCATGTGGGAGTTCTATCTCGCGGCCTGCGAGGCGGCGTTCGCGACCGGCGACCTCGTGGTCTTTCAATGGCAGATGGCGCGGACCCTGGAGGGTCTGCCGCTGACCCGCGATCACTGGTACGCCGCACACACGACCTTGGACGACGCCGCCGAGAGCGCGTGAGCATCGGCGGGTACCCGCAACGAACCCTCCCCCGCACACGAGGCCGCGGCCTCCCACCGGGCGTCCTGGGCCTTGAGGTCCGGACGCGGACACCCGAACTCCGCCGATTGCCGGGAGGCCCAAAAGACCGGAAAGCTGGGCCGGCGCCTCTTGTGGTGCCGGGGGGCGTGGTGTTTACTGATGAAGGCTCGCATGAGCCGCCGCGGGCGCCGGAACGGGCACGCGTCTCATCATTTTATGGAGCATGGATCTATGAGCCGATATGCAGCGGAACAGACCTACGATCGGGCCGCGGCCGTGCGCATCATGGGCGCAGCCGCCCTCGCGGTTCGTCTCGTCCTGGGGTGGATCTACTGGGGCGGCGGGTCGCGGCGCTTCATTTACGCCCCGAAGAAACTCGACCCGCATGCGCACAGCTGGATGGCCAACAAGCTGCAGACCGGCATGCCCGGCGCACTGCTCGGGATCTCGCACATCGTGAGCACGATCCTGAAGAACCCGGCGCTTGTCTATTGGCTGCTCGTCGGCATCAGCGCCGTGGAACTCGTGAGCGGCCTCGGGCTGCTGTTCGGCGTCTTCACGCGCGTCAGTGCGTTTTTAAGCGTGCTCCTGAGTGTGTCCTTGATGCTGATCTTCGGCTGGCAGGGCGCGACCTGCATCGACGAGTGGACCATGGCGTCGGCGACCTTTGCGATGGCCTGTACCGTCTTTGTCACCGGTGCCGGCATGTGGTCGGTCGACGGCTGGCTCATGCGCAGAAACCCGGCATTGGCCGACGCCACGTGGTTTCGGTGGCTCGGCTCGGCCCCGTTGTCCGCGCGCGAATTGGACGGCTGGGGAAAGGGCCTCGGTCTCGTGGCCATCCTGTTTACGCTCGTGTTCTACGGCTATTTCCGCGGTTCCATCTTCGGGCCGTTCCATGGCGGCCCGGTGAGCCCCGCGAAACATCATATCGGGCTTAGCAAGGGTAGCGTGACAGCCCGCGGGCGCGTCAAGGTCCTCGCTTATCTGAACGGCGGCACGCCGGCCGCGCCCTCACACGTCGTGAAGGTGAGCGTCGTCGGACCGCATGGGCTCGTCGAGGCGTGGCGTGGGAAAGGTCTTGCCAAGGCTGCCAAGGGCCATATCCGCAACATCTATCGCTACAACAAGTTCGTCCCGGGGCTTTACGGCCTCAAGTCCAAGGTCGGCGCCAAGGCCTGGATCACGCTCACCCCGAAAAAGCCGCTGCACCTCAAGGCCGGGACCTACAAGATCCTGTTCGAGAGCATCAACGGCAAGACGTTCAAAACCCAAGCGCACGTTTCGTAATGGGAAGCCCTTCGTCGTCGGCCGGCCCTCACCAGGACCGGCTGATGACGAAGGCCACGCGCGTATCGGTGAGCCCTGAAAAGGCGTGGCGGTCGATGGTGGTGACGAACAGACCGGCGGCATAGGCATGCCAGGACTTCTCCACGCCCAACCCGAAGTCGCTGTAAGAGGGAATCGTGGTCCCGCTTGTGTGCCCGGCATGCAGTACGAGGTCGATGCCACTCCCGAGCCCCGCCCGATAGCCGGCCTCGAAATAGGTGTTGCCGTGTTGCCAATCGCGGAAGACACCGGCCGACAGGGGCCCGAAGCGCAGCCGGATGAAGGTCTCCTCGAAATTGAGGGTGCTGCGATCGAAACGGTAGGCGGTGGCGCCCACATTGAAGCCGAGCCCCGAGGGGGTCGTATTGCGGATCCCGCCCGAAAAGTCCGCGCGGATAAAGGCCCCTTGATAGTCGAGCGTCGACACAAAGGCGCGCGCATAAAGGCCGATCGGGCCCTGGGCCGTCACCGCCGCCTGGAGCGCGGGATTCCCGCCCGATTCCGATATCCCGCGCCAGACGTAATCACTGAGGAGCGCGACACGCCCACTCACACGGGCCGTCGCCGCGAGCGGGGCGAGGCAGAGGAGCGCGAGCGGAAGCGCACGCCAAGCGGTCGGGAAACGGCGACTGGGTCGGGTCACGACCGGCATTATTATCGAAGCTGAGCCCGCCCGCCAGTCCCGGCCCTCCGGCCCTTCGCGCGCGGATCATAAAGGCTTATACTGGGCCCATGATTACGCGAATCTTGGATCAAATAGCGGCGACCGCGCGCGCGGCCGTTCCTCCCGAATTCGGGCAGGACGTGGAGAAGAACGTGCGGGCGGTATTGGAGAGCACCTTCCAGCGGTTGCGGCTCGTCACGCGCGAGGAATTCGAGGTCCAACAGGGCGTTCTGCAAAGGACCCGCGACCTCGTGGAGCGGCTGGAGAAGCAGGTGGCGGAACTCGAAGGCCGCATGAATCCCCCCGGACCTCCGTCGGCGTCCTGACAGGCCCAAGCGTCCGCGGGACATGGACCTTGCTTGCCGCAGGGGTTATGCTTGCGCGCAGGCGCCCTTAGCTCAGCTGGATAGAGCGTTGGATTCCGATGCCAGCGCTCAGTGGGTCGTGGGGCACGGAAGCCAGCAGTCAAAAATTGCTACAAAGCACGTCATGCGCCCTTAGCTCAGTTGGATAGAGCGTTGGATTCCGATTCCAAAGGTCAGAGGTTCGAATCCTCTAGGGCGCACCAACCCATTGAAATCCCATCAGTTTTTTGTCCATCGGCCCACGGCTCGCAGTGGGCCTCATTTGCCAACGCTCACAGCCTTCTGGTCCTGAGGCCAACGCCCCTGAGCGCTGGCCAAAAACCGCCAATATGCCCGGATTACGGCGTGTGCCCACATGGTGCCCATCCGGTGCCCAAGGCCCCTCAAGGCCTACCCCGACACGCACACGATTTGAGCGTTAGCCTAGACATCATGTATTGACCTGCCCGACCTCAAACGACGTGGATTAAACTGAGGTCGGGAAAACAACCATCAACGCAGAGCCACAATTGAGGGGGCAGGTCATGACGAAGTGTAGCAAGGTCGTTGGGCTGGATACACACA
>DAHWKH010000109.1 GCA_027343725.1 Acidiferrobacteraceae bacterium | reverse complement strand
CGGGTGTTCCGGATGGCCCCCTTGCATCACCATTTCGAGTTGCAGGGCTGGCCCGAGACGCGTGTCGTCGTGCGCTTCTGGATCATCAGTGTGTTGCTGGTGCTGGCCGGACTGGCGACCCTCTGGCGGCACGCATGAGCCGGCGCGCGATCGTCGTCGGTCTTGGGGATACGGGGCTCTCGTGCGTGTCCTACCTCCAAAGCGCCGGCTACCAGGTCGAGGTCTGCGACAGCCGTTCGTCACCGCCCTTGACCGCGGCGCTGAAGGCGCGACACCCCGACGTCCCGCTGATCCTGGGCCCGTTTCGGGCGGACGTGTTGATGCACGCGGACCTCCTCGCCGTGAGCCCCGGCGTGGCGCTGCGCGAACCGGCCATTCGCGCCGCCATCCGCAACGAGGTCGCGGTCGTCGGGGATATCGAACTGTTCGCGCGCGCCTGCCAGGCCCCGATCATCGCCGTGACGGGATCCAACGGCAAAAGTACGGTTACGAGCATGGTGGGAGAGATGTTGCAGCGCGCGGGTCTTGCGGTCGAGGTCGGCGGCAATATCGGCGTCCCGGCCCTGACGCTGCTCGCGCGCCCGATACCGGACGTTTACGTCCTGGAGCTGTCGAGCTTCCAGCTCGAGACCACCTCCAGCTTGAACGCCCAGGCCGCGACGGTGCTCAACGTGACCCCCGACCACATGGATCGCTATGAGGACTTCACCGAATACGCGCACGCCAAGGCGCGCGTCTACGGCGGCACGGGCCGCATGGTCGTCAATCGCGAGGACCCGGCGGTGATGGCGATGGCGCATGCGCACCGCGAGGTCGTCTCGTTCGGTCTCGACCGCCCCACGGGTCATGATTTCGGTCTCGTGGAATCCGGGGGCCAGACCTGGCTCGCGCACGGGAAAACCCCGCTCATGACGGCCGACGCCCTGGCCCTGCCGGGGCGCCACAACATCGCCAATGCCCTCGCGGCGCTCGCGCTGGCCACCACCATGACGCGCGCGACCGATACCCTCACCGCGGCCTTGCGGGAGTTTCGCGGGTTGAAGCACCGCACGCAAAGGATCGCGCAGGTGGACGGCGTGGAGTGGATCGATGACTCCAAGGGCACCAACGTGGGGGCGACGCTCGCGGCCGTGTCCGGCCTGCCGGGCCCGGTGGTGCTCATCGCGGGCGGCGATGGCAAGGGCGCGGATTTCACGCCTTTGGCGCCCGTCATGCGCGTAAAGGCGCGGGCCTTGATCGTGATCGGTCGCGATGGGCCGCGCCTGGCGCAGGCCCTCGACGGCTGCTGTCCGCAATTCGCGGCGCGGGACATGGACGAGGCGGTCACGCTCGCGCGCGCGCAGGCCCGCCCCGGGGACCAGGTTCTGCTCTCCCCGGCGTGCGCGAGCTTCGACATGTTCCGCGATTATGCGCACCGCGGCGAGGTGTTTACCGAGGCCGTGACCCGTCTGGTCATGAAGCGGCAAGGAGGGGCGCATGGCTGAGGTGCGCGAGATGTCTCACGGACAGCGCATGCCGCCGCTCGATGCCGTGCTCTTTTACGACTGGCTCGGTCTGCTCGCGATCGGCCTGGTCATGGTCTACTCGGCCTCGGCGTTCGTCGCGACCCAGCGCGTCGGATACAGCTCCTATTACCTCGTGCATGATTGCGTGAACGTGGCGGTGAGCGTCGTGGCCTTTTCCCTGGCGCTGCAGATCCCGATCGCGTTCTGGCGGCGCGTCTCGTCCTACCTGTTGTTGGGCGGGCTTGCGGCCTTGGTCATGGTGCTCATCCCGCACGTCGGGGTGGTGGCGAACGGCTCCGCGCGCTGGTTGCCGCTTGGCGTTTTCAACGTCCAGCCCTCCGAGTTCCTGAAGCTCCTTCTGATCTTGTACCTGGCGGGGTATCTCGTGCGCCGCCGGGACCGCCTGAGCGAGTTCACGCACGGGATCCTCACGGTCTCCGCGCTCCTGATGGTGACCGGAATCCTGCTGTTGCTCGAGCCCGACATGGGCAGCGAGGTGATCTTGTGGGCGGTGGCATTCGGCATGCTGTTCGTGGGCGGGGTGCGCCTGTCGCATTTCGTGCTGGTGGTGCTCGCAGCGCTCGGCGCCGGTATCGTGCTGACGATCATCTCCCATTACCGGGAACAGCGCATCATCGGCTTTCTCCATCCGTTCGCCCTGGCGAAGAGCGATGGCTACCAATTGGTGCAGTCGCTGATCGCGTTCGGACGGGGGGGCGTGTTCGGCCGGGGGCTTGGACTCAGCATCCAAAAGCTCTACTACCTGCCGGCCGCCCATACCGATTTCCTGTTCGCCATTCTCGCCGAGGAGTTCGGGTTCGTGGGCGTGCTGGTGGTCATCGCCCTGTACGCGATTCTGATCCTGCGCGCGTTCAAGATTGCATCCGCGGCGCAACGCGCCGGTGACCTCTACGCGGGCTTCGTCGCGCAGGGCGTCGGCATCCTCCTGGGTCTCGAGTCCATCATCAATATGGGCGTCAATATGGGCGTGCTCCCCACCAAGGGGCTGGCGCTGCCTCTGATGAGCTATGGTGGGTCGAGCACGCTCATGAGCTGTCTTGCGATCGCGATCCTCTTGCGCATCGACCGCGAGACGCGCGCCAAGGGGGCCTCGCGATGAAGACCGTGTGCATCCTCGCGGGCGGGACCGGGGGACACGTCTTTCCGGGGCTTGCGGTGGCGCGCGCCTTGCGGCGGCGGGGGTTCGACGTCGTCTGGGTGGGCACGCGCCAGGGCTTGGAGGCGCGGGTCGTGCCGGATGCGGGCTTCACGATGGAGTGGATCACGATCCAGGGATTGCGTCGCGGATCCGTGCGGGACCTTCTGCTCCTGCCGGTGCGGCTCGCGGTGGCGCTGTGGCAGGCGCTCGGGATCCTGCGCCGCCACCGGCCGGTCGTGATCCTGGGGCTTGGCGGGTTCGTGGCCGGTCCCGGCGGGCTCGCCGCGCGCCTGACGCGCACGCCGCTTGTGATCCACGAGCAGAACGCGCGCGCGGGCCTTACCAACCGGGCGCTGGCGCTCATTGCCAACCGTGTCCTGTGCGGCTTTCCGAATGCCTTTCGCGCCTTGCCGGGGGCTTTGCACGTGGGGAATCCGGTGCGCCCCGAGATCCTCGCCGTTCCCGAACCCGCGGTGCGGCTCGCCGGCCGCCAGCCCCCCTTGCACGTGCTGGTCTTGGGCGGCAGTCAGGGCGCCGCGGTTCTGAACGATGTCATGCCGCAAGCAGTGGCGCTGATGGACGCCAACGTGCGGCCGCTCATCCATCATCAAAGCGGACGCGCAGGCGCGGGCGTGACCGCGAGCGCCTATCGAGTGCGGGGGATCGAGGCCGTCGTCTCACCGTTTCTCGAGGACATGGCGGCGGAATACGCATGGGCCGACGTCATCGTGTGCCGGGCCGGCGCCATGACGATCGCGGAGGTGTGCGCCGTCGGCATCGCCGCGATTCTGGTCCCGTTCCCCTTCGCGACCGACGACCATCAGACCGCGAACGCCCAATTCCTGGCCGAGCGCGAGGCGGCGCTGACTGTCGCGCAGAGCGACTTTTCGCCGGCGCACGTGGCCGAGCTCCTGACCGGCCTCGCGCGCCAGCCGGACGTCGCCGTGCGCATGGCCGCGCGCAGCCGCGCCTGCGCCATGCCGGATGCGACCGACCGGATCGTCATGGCCTGTCTCGAGGTGGCCCGTGCATAAAGTCCAGCGCATCCATTTCGTAGGCATCGGCGGCGCCGGCATGTGCGGGATCGCCGAGGTGCTTCACAATCTCAAATTCGAGGTCTCGGGCTCGGATGCCCTGGACAGCCCCACCACCAAGCGCTTGAGCGCGCTTGGTATCCAAGTGCACATCGGCCACGACGGCGAGCACGTGCACAATCAGGACGTGGTGGTGGTGTCGACCGCGATCGGGGCCGGCAACCCGGAGGTCCTGGCGGCGCAGGCCGCCAAGATTCCGGTGATCCCGCGCGCGGAAATGCTCGCGGAACTCATGCGCCTGCAGCAAGGCATCGCGGTCGCCGGCACGCACGGCAAGACCACGACGACGAGTCTCGTCGCCAGCGTCCTCGCGCAGGCCGGGCTCGATCCCACGTTCGTCATCGGCGGGCGGCTCAACAGCGCCGGCAGCCACGCGCGCCTCGGCCGGGGGCGTTACCTGGTCGCGGAGGCCGATGAGAGCGACGCCTCGTTCCTGCATCTCCAGCCCCTGATCGCGATCGTCACCAATATCGACGCCGACCACATGGGGACCTACGGCGGCGATTTTCAGCGGCTGCAGCAGGCCTTTCTGACGTTTCTCCACAACCTGCCTTTCTATGGCCTGGCGATCGTGTGCGTCGATGACCCCGTGATCCGCGATCTCATCCCGGAGATCCACAAACCCGTGCTCACCTACGGCGTGAGCGCCGACGCGCAATTGCGCGCCTACGACATCGTGCAGGACGGGCAGAACATGCACTTTCGGATCGCGTGGCAAGGAGAGGAGCCGTGGCTCGAGACCGCCTTGCGCCAGCCCGGCCACCACAATGTCCTGAACGCCCTGGCCGCCGTCGCCGTGGCCCACGAGCTCGGCGCCAAGCGCGAGGACATCGCGCTCGGGCTCGCCTCTTTCTCCGGTATCGGCCGGCGCTTCCAGATCAACGCCTGCCTGCCGTGGGGTGCCGGGGACGTGTTGTTCGTCGATGACTACGCGCATCATCCGCGCGAGATCGCGGCCACGGTGCAGGCCGCGCGCGGCGGCTGGCCGGACCGCAGGCTGGTGGTCGTGTTTCAGCCGCACCGGTACTCGCGAACGCACGATCTGCTCGAGGATTTCACGGCGGTGCTGACGGGCATCGACAACCTGTTTGTCACCGAGGTCTACGCGGCCGGCGAGGCCCCCATCAGCGGCGCCGACGGGCGCGCCCTGTGCCGTTCGATCCGGGCCCGCGGCCGCCATCCGGTCTTTATCGAGCGCCTGGCCGACCTGCCGCGGGTCCTGGCCCCGGTGATCGCCGCCAACGATCTCGTCTTGACCCTCGGCGCCGGAAACATCGGGCAGGCGGCGCAGGCCTTGCCGGCGGCGCTCAAGGAGGCCTCGTGACCGCGTGCCGGGACGTCCGGGAGGCCGGCGTGCGCCGCGACGAGCCGCTTGCGCGCCACACCACGTGGCGCGTCGGCGGGCCGGCCGACCGGTTTTATGTACCCAAAAACCTCGCCGCCCTCGGTGCCTTGCTGCGCGCCGAGGGCGAGGGGCCGTGCGTATGGCTCGGTCTTGGCAGCAATGTCCTGGTCCGCGACGGCGGGGTCCGGGGCCTTGTGATCGCGACCGCCGGCGGCTTGTCGGAGGCGCGCGCCGTTGCGGGCGGCGTGTACGCGGAGGCCGGGGTGCCGCTTGCGAAGCTCGCGCGCTTGTGCGCGCGCCAGGGCTACGCGGGACTTGAATTCTTCGCCGGTATCCCCGGAACCGTGGGCGGGGCGCTGGCGATGAACGCCGGGGCGGCGGGCAGCGAGACCTGGCGGTACGTCGACTCGGTCGTGACCATCGATCGCGCAGGACACGTGAGGACCCGGCCGGCCGCGGATTTCGCGGTGGGTTACCGGAGCGTGTCGGGCCCTGCGGACGAGTGGTTCGTGGCCGCGCAATTCGCGCTTGTCCCGGACGATGCGTTCGCCGTGAGCGCGCGCATCAAGGAGCTGCTCGCGCGCCGCGCCCAGACGCAGCCTCTGCAGACCGCCAACGCCGGCTCGGTGTTCCGGAATCCGCCCGGGGATTTTGCCGCGCGGCTGATCGAGGCGTCGGGCCTGAAGGGGTTGCGCGAAGGAGCGGCCGTGGTCTCGTCCCGGCATGCGAACTTCATCGTCAACGACGGAGGGGCGCGCGCAAGCGAAATCGAGACCCTGATCACGCGCGTTGCGGAGCGTGTCCACGCGTGCACGGGCGTGCGGCTCGAGCGCGAGGTGCGCATCATCGGGGAGGCGCTATGAGCCGCTTTGGAAAAGTCGCGGTCCTCTACGGGGGCCCCTCGGCCGAGCGGGAGATCTCCTTGAAAAGCGGCGCCGCGGTCCTGAGCGCCCTGCGGGCGCGCGCTATCGACGCGCACGGGCTCGATGTCGGTCCCGGCCTTGCCGAAGACCTGAAGGCCGGTGCCTATGAGCGCGCCTTTATCGCCCTGCACGGGCGACTCGGCGAGGACGGGTCCGTGCAGGGCTTCCTCGATGTCCTCGGGATTCCGTATACCGGCAGCGGCGTCAGCGCCTCGGCCCTGGCGATGGACAAGGTCCTGAGCAAGGCCGTGTGGGCGGCTTACGGCATCGCGACCCCGGCCTATCGCGTCCTGGCGTCCGAGGCCCAGGCCGAGGCGGCGTCCGCGCTCGGCTTTCCGCTGATCGTGAAGCCCGCATCGGGGGGCTCGAGCCTCGGCATCAGCAAGGTGCAAAACGCGGGCGAGCTGATCCCCGCTTGGCACGCGGCCCGCCCCTTCGGCACGGTCCTGGCCGAGCGTTGCATCGTGGGCCCGGAGTACACCTGCGCGCTTTTGGGCGACGAGGCGCTGCCGGTCATCCGCCTCGAAACCACCCATGACTTTTACGATTACGACGCGAAATACATATCGAACACCACCCGTTACCATTGCCCCGCCGGACTCTCGGCGGAACGGGAACAGGCCGCGCGGGACCTCGCGCGCGCGGCATTCGCGGCCTTGGGCGGCCGAGGCTGGGGGCGGGTCGACATCATGGCCGATGCCGCCGGCGCGTTCTTCGTCCTCGAGGCCAACACCGTCCCGGGCATGACCGACCATAGCCTCGTGCCCATGGCGGCGCGCGCCCGGGGCTTGTCGTTCGAGGATCTGGTCGAACGGATTCTGGCGCAAACGCAGGAGGCGACATGAGAATGGGCGATCCTCTGATCCTGCGCGCCGGGACGGCGGGCCGCCGTCCCGCGCTGTCCGCGGCGGGCGCGCGCAGCGCCCGCCATCGCGCGCTCGCCGTGGGCGCTCTGGCCCTTACGCTGGCGCTGGCCCTCTTGCTGCATGAAGTCCTGGCGCCCGGGCGTTTTCCGGTGCGGGTGGTGCGGTTCGTCGGGGATCTCCGGGGCGTCCCGCGCGCCGCCCTGGTCGCGCGCGTCGCCCCGTTTTTGCACGCCAATTTCTACGCCCTGAATCTCGACGCGGTGCGCGCGGCGGTTGCGCCGGTGCCGTGGGTCGGCGCGGTGCGGGTCGCGCGCCGCTTCCCGCGCACGCTCGTTGTACACATCGATCGCGAGACCTTGGCCGGGCGCTGGGCCCAGGGGGGGTTCGTGACGAGCGCCGGGCGCCACGTCCATCTCGGCGGCGAGAAGGCGCCCGCGGGCCTGCCGGTCTTTGTCGGACCACCCGGTTGCGAGTCCGCCATGATCGCGCACTATGAACGCTTCCAATCGCTGTTGGCGCCCGCGCATCTCACGATCGCGCGCGTCATCCTCTCGGCGCGCCACACCTGGCGTCTCGATGTGTCCCATGGAGCCCTTTTGGTTCTCGGTCACAAGGGTGGTGCGCGGATCGCGCGCTTCATGAGGATCTTTCCGGAGATCGCGCACGCATTCCCGTCCATGGGGCGCATCGATCTCCGTTACACAAACGGCTTTGCCGTCCGCTGGAAGAAAAAGGCCTCTGGGGGGGCAACATGACAAAAAAGGGTGATGCCAAGCTCGTCGTCGGCCTGGATATCGGGACCTCGAAGGTCCTGGCGATCGTCGGCGAGATCGCAAGCGACGGATCGGTCGAGATCATCGGCGTCGGCCATCAGCCGTCGCGGGGTCTCAAGAAAGGCGTCGTCGTGAATATCGAATCGACGGTGCAGTCGATCCAAAGAGCGGTCGAGGAGGCGGAGCTCATGGCCGGCTGTCAGATCCACTCGGTGTACGCGGGCATTGCCGGCAGCCACATCAGCTCGGTCAATTCCCACGGCATCGTGGCCATCAAGAACAAGGAAGTCGCGCAGGGGGACGTGGATCGCGTCCTCGAGGCGGCACGCGCGCTCCCCATCCCGGCGGACCAGAAGATCCTGCATATCCTGCCGCAGGAGTTCATCATCGATCGCCAGGAGGGCGTCCGCGAGCCGATCGGCATGTCCGGCGTCCGCCTCGAGGCCAAGGTCCATATCGTGGTGGGTGCCGTGAGCGCCGCCCAGAACATCGTCAAGTGCGTGCGTCGCTGCGGGCTCGAGGTGGACGACATCATCCTCGAACAATTGGCATCGAGCATGTCGGTCCTCACCGAGGACGAAAAGGAGCTCGGCGTTTGCCTGGTCGATATCGGCGGGGGGACCACCGATATCTCCGTGTTCACCCAAGGCGCGATCCGCCACACCTCGGTCATTCCGATCGCGGGCGATCAGGTGACGAACGATATTGCCGTGGCCTTGCGCACCCCGACGCAGTACGCCGAGGACATCAAGAAGCGTTACGCCTGCGCCTACGGCCAGGGGGTCGAGGAGGGCGTGGTCGAGGTGCCGGGGGTCGGCGACCGCCCGCCCCGGAAGCTCTCGCGCCAGACCTTGGCCGAGGTCGTCGAGCCGCGCATCACCGAACTCTACGAATTGATAGCCGAGGATTTACGCAAGAGCGGATTTCTCGACGTCCTCGGGTCGGGCATTGTGCTGACGGGGGGCAGCTCCAAGATGGAGGGCATGGTGGAGTTGGCGGAAGAGGTGTTTCACGCGCCGGTCCGGCTCGGGATCCCGCAATACGTGGGCGGCCTGAGCGGCGTCGTGCACAACCCGATTTTCGCGACCGGCGTGGGGCTTGTGCTCTACGGCCAGAAACAGGAACCCAATACGAGTTTTGCCCCCGCGGGCCGGGTGCTACCCGGGCGTTTGGCGGATATCTGGGGGCGCATGAGAAGCTGGTTTCAGGGGAACTTTTAAAAAGCAGAGTTCGATGATCGCAATAAGGATCGGGTACCCTAATCGATGGAAGGAGATCTGACAATGTTTGAAATCGTGGAAAGCAACGGCCAACAGGCCGTCATCAAGGTCATCGGCGTAGGCGGCGGCGGAGGCAATGCCATCGAGTACATGATGCGCTCCAACATCGAAGGCGTCGAGTTCATCATCGCCAACACCGATGCCCAGGCCATCAAGAGGTCTTCGGCCAACGTCGTCTTGCAGCTCGGATCCAATCTCACCAAAGGGCTGGGTGCGGGCGCCGATCCCAGCATCGGCCGCCAGGCCGCCATGGAGGATCGCGAACGCATCGCCGAGGCGCTGGCGGGTGCGGACATGGTCTTCATCACCGCCGGCATGGGAGGCGGGACGGGCACCGGCGCGGCCCCGGTGGTGGCGCAGATCGCCAAGGATCAGGGCATCCTGACGGTCGCCGTGATCACGAAGCCGTTTCCGTTCGAGGGCCGCAAGCGCATGGCGGTCGCGGATCAGGGGATCCGGGATTTGAGCGAATACGTGGATTCGATCATCACGATTCCCAACGAGAAGCTTCTGGCGGTGGTGGGGCGCGATATGACGCTCCTCGATGCCTTCGGGCGCGCCAATCAGGTCCTTCAGGGCGCGGTGCAGGGTATTGCCGAACTGATCACGCGCCCGGGGCACATCAACGTGGACTTCGCCGACGTGCGGACGGTGATGTCGGAGATGGGCATGGCGATGATGGGGTCGGCCGTGGCGCGCGGATCGGATCGCGCGCGCGAGGCGGCGCGCTCGGCCATATCGAGCCCGCTGCTCGAGGATGTCGATATCGCGGGGGCGCGCGGCATGCTCGTGAACATCACCGCCGGCGCCGATATGTCGCTCGGGGAGTTTGCCGAGGTCGGCGATACCGTCAAGGAGTTCGCCTCCGAGGACGCGACGGTCGTGATCGGCACGGCCATCGATCCCGAGATCGGCGATGAGATGCGCGTGACCGTGGTCGCGACCGGGCTTGGGCAGGCCCAGAAGCGCGTCGCGCTCAAGATCGCCAGGGCGGCAGTGCCGGCCGCGGCCGCCGTGACCGACTACGATGACCTCGACACGCCGACCGTGATCCGCAATCGGCGGGGGGGTGGGAAGGGCGACCCGGGCGGTGCGGATTACCTCGATATCCCGGCGTTTCTGCGCCGGCAGGCCGACTAGTGCCGCCCGTCGGGAGGTTGCGGCCGGTCGAGACCGGGGCCGGCCAGCAACCTGGACAGAGTGGCATTTTGCCTTTACAGTCTAAGATAATCCCGGGGCGCGTGGGGCCGGGCTGCCGTACAAGGAGGTCCGGCATCGTTGGCAGGCGGCTCTTTCTGCTTCAAGGCGCGGAAGTCTCATGATAAAGCAACGGACGTTAAAGAATGTCATCCGGGCCACGGGTGTCGGTTTGCATACGGGGGAGAAGGTCTATCTGACGCTGAGGCCCGCTCCTGTGGACAGCGGGATCGTCTTTCGACGCGTGGATCTGGCCCAGCCGGTCGAGGTGCGGGCCTGTCCGGATAACGTCAGCGACACCCGGTTGTCGACAACCCTCGAACACGAAGGCGCGCGGATATCGACCGTCGAACATCTGATGTCGGCGTTCGCGGGCCTCGGCATCGACAATGCCTACGTGGATTTGACCGCGGCCGAAGTGCCGATCATGGACGGCAGCGCCGGCCCGTTCGTGTTTTTAATCCAGTCGGCGGGCGTCGAGGAGCAGCCGGCCCACAAGCGGTTCATGCGCATCCGCAAGGCCATCGAGATCCAGGACGGGGACAAGTGGGTCCGGTTCGAGCCCTGGGACGGCTTCAAGGTCTCGTTCACCATCGATTTCGATCACCCGATTTTCCGCGGAGCGGCGCAGGTCGCCTGCATCGATTTCTCGACCACGTCCTTCGTCAAGGAGATCAGCCGGGCGCGCACGTTCGGATTTATGCGCCAGCTCGAGACCTTGCGGGAGAACGGGCTTGCGCGCGGCGGCGGCCTCGACAACGCGATCGTCATGGACGATTTCCGGATCCTGAACGAGGACGGATTGCGGTACGAGGACGAATTCGTAAAACATAAGATCCTCGACGCCATCGGCGATCTCTACCTTTTGGGACATCCCTTGATCGGATCGTTCAGCGCGCGCAAATCGGGCCACGCCTTAAACAACCGCCTCCTGCGCGCCCTCGTGGCGGATGCGGAGGCGTGGGAACTGGTATCGTTCGACGAGAGCGAGGAACCCGCGATCTCGTTTGCCCGCGTCCTGCCGGCGGTGTGACCGCGCGAGGAGGGCTGACGTGAAGGACGGTCGCGCGGACGCTCTCCAGATTCGGATTGTCGGACACAGACGCCATTGGAACCGTTGCATACGCGTGACGCGTGTCCAATGGCGGACCCTGGGAGCGGCCGGAGGTCTGGTCTCGCTGCTTCTGGCCGGGCTCGTCTACGGCCTGCTCGCCACCACCCACGATATGCATCCACGGCCCGCCGGGCGTCTGCAGGCGTTGCGCGCGGAAGTGACGCGCATCCGGCGTGACACGGGTGCGGGACTCGATGCGACGGCGCGCGAGATCGGGGTCCTGCAAGCGGATTCGGCGCGCCTGACGGCGGTGAGCGCGGACGTGGCGCGCGCCGCGGGCATGCCGGTGGCGGCCGTCCCCGTCGTCGTGCACCACCCCTCACCGGCGCGGCCTTCGCATCTGTGGGTCTCGCTACGCGTCCTCACCCGCGGGCTCAACGCCGTGGGGGGCGGGGAGCGCTCGTGAACATCATTGTGCTGCGGGAAGGGGATGCCGGGGCGCGCCCCCGGAGCCTGACGCTCACGCATCTCGGGTCGGCGTTCG
>DAHWKH010000067.1 GCA_027343725.1 Acidiferrobacteraceae bacterium | reverse complement strand
AAGATCGGCACCATGACGAGGTCGAAATACGGCGGGCCGACGCTGATGCGCGCGCCGGTGGCCGCCTGCAGAAACAAGGGGTAGAGCGTGCCGAGCAGCACGCAGGCGCACGCGATCGTGAAGATCACGTTATTCCAGATGAACATCGATTCCCGCGACAACGGCGAGATGAACTCCTCCTCGGCGCGCTGATAACCGCCCTTCACGAGGAAGACGCCGAAGGCCACCGTGAGCACCACCGTCATGAACGACAGCAGGTACACACCCTGTCCCGGGGCCGCGGAGAAGGCGTGCACCGAGGCCAGCACCCCCGAGCGCACCAGGAAGGTCCCGAGAAGCGAGAGCGCGAACGTGGTGATGATCAGAAAGATGTTCCAGGTATGCAGCATGCGCCGCCGTTCCTGGACGGTGATGGAGTGGATGAGCGCCGTGCCCATGAGCCAGGGCATGAAGGCCGCGTTTTCGACCGGATCCCAGCCCCAATAACCGCCCCACCCCAACACGTAATAGGACCACCAGGCACCGAAGATGATGCCCGCCGTCAGGAATCCCCAGGCGATGAGTGCCCAACGCCGGATGTGGCCGATCCACAACTCGCTCTTCCAATGGGTGAGGAGCGCCGTCATGGCGAACGCGAACGGAATCGAGAACCCGACGTAACCGAGATACAAAAGCGGCGGATGGATGATCATCCCGGGGTCCTGCAGGAGCGGGTTCAGGTTCTGCCCCTGGGGCGGGATCGGAAAAAGACGCGTGAACGGGTCCGACAAGAACAGCGAAAGCCCGTAGAAACCCGCGATGAGCGCGCCTTGGACGGCCATCACCACCGCCAGGCGATCCGGGTAGCGGGACCGGCCGTGGTGGCACACGGCCGCGGTGTAGGCGGTCATGATCCAGAGCCACAGGTACAAGGACCCGCGGTGGCCGCCCCACAAGGCGGTGATCTTGTAAAAGAGCGGTAAGTGGGTATTGGAATTGGTGGCGACGTACAGAACCGAAAAGTTGTTCGTGACCAGCGAGTAGACGATGGTGAGGGCGCCGATGGTCGTCAACAAAAACACCAGAGGCGCGGCGTTCACCGACAGCGCCCGGAGGCTTGGCATCTTGAAAACACGCGCGGCGATCGGGGCTAGGGCCTGGACGATGGCGACGAAAAACGCGAGGTACGCGGCAAAATGTCCAAGCTCGATTAGATTCAGCGAAATACTCGACAACATGCTGCACCCCTCGTCACGGGTTCAGGACGGACCCGGTGCAGGGTATCGCAATCACGCGCTCCCGTATAGTATGAGGGCCCGAGGAGATATCGACAGAAGCGGTGCGTAACCCTGTGTATAAATCCGTGAACGACGCCCCGGCGCCGCCCCGGCCCATTATCCGTTTTGGATTGATGACATTTTGAACACGCCTGAGATCGTTAGTTCCCAAATCCCGGGACGCAGCGCGGCGTTTTTTCGCCGGCTCGCGGCCAACGCCTACGACGCCGTGCTGCTGTTCGCCGTCTGGATCCTGGCGGCGGCCCCGTTCGCCATCTATTTCGTCGTGCTGCGGCGCGCGCCCACGAGCGCCCTCATGCAGACCATCCTGCATTGGTATTGGCCGCTCGTCGGCTTTGCCTACTTCGCGTATGGCTGGGTACGCGGGGGGCAGACCTTCGGCATGCAGGCCTGGCGGCTGCGTGTCAGCACCGTGCACGGCGGACCGCTCGGCATCCTCCGCGCGCTCGTGCGGTATCTGCTCGCGCTCACCTGGTTCGCGGCGTTGGCGGATGGCTTCGTGCTGCTCTTCCGCCATGCCGACCAAGACGCCCTGATCGCCTTCGCGGTCTTCGCCTTGGCCTATCTGTGGATCTTTTTCGACCCGCAGGCCCAGGCCCTGCACGACCGCCTCGCGGGCACCCGCGTCCTGTTCGTGCCGCGCTCACCCCGCCCGCGCAAGCAGCCAGACGCTCCAGGCGACCAAAACTAAGGTCGGGACGCTCGCGCCGACCAACGGCGGCCAGTGGTAGAGCAGGGTCAAATCGCCGAAACCGCGGTTGACGACGTAGAAAAGGAGACCGAGCAGCACCGCCAGGAACAGGCGGAACCCGAGCCCGCCGTGGCGCGTGTGGCGGAACACGAACGGCACCGCCAGAATGACCATCGCCCCGGTCGTCAACGGCGCGAGAATCTTGTACCAAAACACCAGGTCGTAATGCGCCGCCGCCTGATGGTTGCGCCGCAAATGGCGGATGTAGCGGAACAGGTCCGGCAAGGACAAGGCATGGGGGTTGACCGCGAACACCGACAGCAGATGCGGCGGGATCCCGGTCCAATCGGCGCGCGGCGCGCTCCGCACCGCAAGCCCCCGGGCGCGGAATACCGTCTGCGACACGCCCCGCAAGCGCCACACCCCATTGCGATAACGACCGCTCGCCGCGAACAGCTCGCGCTTCAGGCGCCCGTGCGCGAAATCGTAAATCGTGAGGCGCAGGATGCTGAGATCCGGCAAGACCTCGCCGATATTCACAAAGCTCGCCCCCTCCTTGAGCCAGAGTCCGCGCGTCGCGCCGAGGGCCCCGAGACCGGCCGCCTGGGCGCTTTGCTCACGCGCGTATGTCGCCGCCTGAGGCCCGATGACGTCGCCGACCACGGCCGCGACGAGCCCGAGAACCAGGGCCACGCGGAGACTCGCGTAGGCGATACGCGCAACCGACACCCCGGCGGCGCGCAGGGCCGTCAGTTCCCCGTCGATGGCGAGCGAGGACAGCCCCAGGGTCGCCCCCACCAAGGCCGACATCGGAAACAACGTGGAGATCTTGCCGGGAAGGCTCAAGGCCAGCATCGTGAACACGGTGTACAGGCCGGCCTTGTGGGCGTGATTGAGGCCGGTCACGAGATTGAAGAACACGAACAGCCCGACGAACACGCTCAGAACCAGGGCGGTGCTCGCGATCAGCCGGCGCGCGATATAGCGGTTGATGAGGCGCGGGCGCATCATCGGCGCATCGCCAGACGCGGCACGAGCGGCCGGCCGCGGGCGCGCCGCAGGAACAGGGTCGCGGCGAGCCCCGCGAACAGCCCATGCACCCACCACAGGCCAAGCCACGAAGCCTCCTGCCCGCTCGCCAAGAGCGCGTTCGCGATACTGAGCAGGTTCGCGTAGGCGAAATACGCGAGAATGGCCGCGAAAAGCGGCGCGAAAGCCCCCCGGCGCGTGTCCGTGTACGCGAACACCAACGCAAGCGGCGCGAGAATGAACAGCGACAGCGGCTGGGCCAGGCGCCATTGCCATTGCGCGATCGCGCGCGGGCTCGACGAGGCGAGGAGCGTGAGCGTCGGGATCTCGTCGCGGGTTGCGGGCTTCGGACTGAAGGGCCGGCGCTTCAAGCGCAGCGCATAGGTCCCGTAGCGCAGGACGCGGTAGTTCGCCTGCCCCGGGACGCCCTGATACCGGCGGCCGTTCAGGAGCACGAGATAATGGGCGCCGGTGTGCGGATTCCGGTACTCGTAGCCGCGCTGGGCCATCAGCACGCCGCTCTTCCCGGACTGCACGTTGCTCACGAAAATATTGTACAGGCGGCCGTGATGGCCGACCCGCTCGACGTAAAACATGGCGCGCCCGTTGCGCGTCGAGGTGAAGCGGCCGGGAACCACACCCGCGGCATAGGCCGAGGTGTTCTCGAGCTTGATCTTGTGCAACACGAGGGCGGCCATGGGCGCGAGATAGAAGGCGATCGATGCCACGAGCACCGACACGGCCGCCACCCAGACGAAGGTCGGCCGCAACAGGCGCGCCAGGCCCACGCCGCAGGCCGCGAGCACCGTGATCTCGCTGTCGCGGTACCAGCGCGCGAACGTGAGCAGAAGCCCGATGAAGACCGTGAGCGGGAGGATCATGGCGAGATTCTTCAAAAGCTCGAGCCCCAGGAGCGCGAACACGATGTGCGCGGGGAACTCGCCGCTCGCCGCCTCGCTCAGGAGCTTGACGAGGCTTACAACGACGTAGAGCACAAGAAACGTCACGGTCACGAGCAGCGTCGTCTGGGTCGTCTCGCGATAGAACGCCTTATGGACGATCACGGCTTTTTCTGGCGGCACAAGCGGTTTATGATGCGGCCCATCGGCGCGTGGCGCCTACCCGTTTCTGAACCGGCACGAGACTCCCGACCCCTATGGACTATACGCTCACGCAAGACGCCCCCGACACGATCGCCACCGAATGCCTAGTCGTCGGAGTGCATGAAAACGGCGTACTCTCGGACGCCGCGGCGTCCCTGGATCAGGCCCTCGACGGCGAAGTCGCCGCCATTGTGCAACGCGGCGATATCGAAGGCAAACCGGGGCAGACTCTGCCGGTCGTGCGCACGAACGCGCGTGCCCGCAGGATCATCCTGGTCGGGGTCGGCGCGCACGGCGACTGCCGGCCCGCGGCGTTTCGTGAAGCGCTTGGCGGCGCGGCCCGCGCGGTGGCCGACTTGCACGTCGCAAGCTTCGTAAGCTTTCTCCCCGAGATTGTGGTCAAGGATCGCAGCGCGAGCTGGGCGCTTGAACAGGCCGTGGCCGTGACCGGCGACAGCCTCTACCGTTTCGATCGCCTGAAGACACGGGCCGTCAAACGCCCCTCGCCGACCGGGTGCACGTTCTCCGCGCGCGCCCTCGACCCGGCGGCGGCGCAAGCGGCATTGGCCGCGGGATCGGCCTTGACGCGCGCCGTCTCGTTCGCGCGCGACCTCGCGAATCTCCCCGCCAATATGTGCACGCCCTCCTATCTCGCCGATCAGGCGCGGGCCCTGGGCGAGCGCGCGGGCCTTACCGTCACCGTGCTCGAGAAGGCGGACATGGAGGCCCTCGGCATGGGCGCCCTGCTGGCGGTCGCGCGCGGCACGCACGAGCCCGCCAAGCTCCTCATCCTCGAGTACCGGGGCGCGGGCGAGAGCGCGCCGATCGCGCTCGTCGGCAAGGGCGTGACGTTCGACTCCGGCGGCATCTCCCTGAAGCCCCCGGCCAACATGGATGAGATGAAGTTCGACATGTGCGGCGCGGCGACCGTGCTCGCCACCATCCAGGCGGCCGCCGAGCTCAAGCTGCCGATCAATGTCGTCGGCCTCGTTCCCGCCACGGAAAACCTCCCCGGCGGCAGCGCGATCAAGCCCGGCGACGTGGTCACGAGCCTCTCGGGACAGACGATCGAGATCCTCAACACCGACGCCGAGGGCCGGCTCATCTTAAGCGACGCGCTCACCTACGCCGAGCGTTTCAAGCCGGCCGCGATGATCGACATCGCCACCTTGACCGGCGCCTGCGTCATCGCCCTAGGCGCGCAGGCGGCGGGCCTCATGACCAACGACGAGGCCTTGGGAGACGAGCTGACGAGCGCCGGACAGACGATGGTCGATCGCATCTGGCCCCTGCCCTTGTGGGAGGAGTACCAGAAGCAGCTCGATTCCAACTTCGCGGATATGGCCAACGTCGGCGGCCGCGAGGCCGGCACCATCACCGCGGCCTGCTTCCTCTCGCGGTTCGCGGACCACGCGTCCTGGGCCCATCTCGACATCGCGGGCGTCGCCTACAAGGGCGGGAAAGAGAAGGGTGCGACCGGACGTCCGGTGCCCCTGCTCGTCGAATTCCTGAGGCGGCGCGCGCAGGCGCCATGACCCGCGTCGACTTCTATCTGGCCACGCACGCCGACCGCGACCTCCTCGCCTGCCGGTTGGCGGAGACCGCGTTCCGGCACGGGCATCGGGTCGTTCTGTGGGTCGGGCGCGAGGATCTGACGTCCTGGGATCAGCGGCTGTGGACCTTTTCCGATCGCAGTTTTCTGCCGCATGCCTGCGGCGAGGCCGGCGACGAGCCGGTGCTCGTCTGCGCGGACCCGCCGGCAACCGGCGATGTCCTGATCCCGCTGACCGATGAACCCCCCGACCCCCGGCCCGGGTTCGCCCGGATCCTGGAGGCCATCGGCCCCTCGGAGGAGCACAAGGAGCGCTCGCGCGCGCGCTTTCGCGCCTACCGGCAGTTGGGCCTCGACCCCGCGGTGCACACCCTGTCATGGTGAAGGACCGGCTCGAAACCCTGCCCGGAATCCTCGCCGAACTGAAGGCCCTCGCGACCGATCTCGCGCCGGAGAGGCAAGCCGCGGACGACGGGATCCCAGTGCTCACAACGCCGCTCGCAAGCCCGGCGCGCCCCGATCTGCCCACGCGCGCGACAAGCGCCCCCGTTCCGACCCTGACCGCGGTCGTCGCAACCCCGAAACGCGCCCCGCGGGCAGCCGCGATCGCCGCGCGCGTGGCGGAGATTTGGCGCGCCGAGGGGCATCCGCCGCTCGATCCTGCTATCATCGCGGCGCTGGAACGCGCACTGATCGAGGCCCTGCACCCCGCACCATGACCGACTCGCCGCCCAACCCGCCGTCACCGGCTCTCGCGAAGAGCTACGAACCCCAAGACATCGAGACACCCCTCTACCGGAAATGGGAGGCCATGGGGGTCTTCGCGCCCATCGGGGCGGGCGCGCCTTATTGCATCATGATCCCGCCGCCGAACGTGACCGGCAGCCTGCATATGGGGCATGCCTTCCAGGACACGATCATGGACGCCGTGATCCGCTATCAGCGCATGCGCGGTCGCGACACGCTCTGGCAACCCGGCACCGATCACGCCGGCATCGCCACCCAGATGGTCGTCGAGCGCCAGTTGGAGGCCCAGGGCCTGAGCCGCACGGCGCTCGGGCGGGAGGCGTTCCTGGACGCCGTGTGGGCGTGGAAGGCGCGCTCCGGCGGCCGCATCACCGAGCAGTTGCGGCGCATGGGCGCATCGGTCGATTGGTCGCGCGAACGGTTCACGCTCGACGAGGGCTTGTCGGTCGCGGTGCGCGAGGTCTTCGTGCGCCTCCACGACGAGGGGCTCATTTACCGAGGCAAGCGCCTCGTCAACTGGGACCCCCTCCTGCAAACGGCGGTCTCGGACCTCGAGGTCACGGCCGAAGAGGAGGACGGCTTCCTCTGGCACATCCGCTATCCGCTCGCAAACGGCGAGGGCCTGGTGGTCGCGACCACCCGTCCGGAAACGCTGCTCGGCGACGAGGCGATCGCCGTCCATCCGGAGGACGACCGTTATCGCGGGCTCGTCGGGCAACGAGCCGTGCTGCCGCTCGCGGGACGCACGATCCCGGTGGTCGCCGATCCCTACGTGGATCCGGCGTTCGGCTCGGGCTGCGTGAAAATCACCCCGGCCCACGACTTCAACGACTACGAGGTCGGCCTGCGCCACGGACTGCCGCTCACCAATATCTTCGACAAGACCGCGCACATCGATCTCCCGGGCTCGCCGTACCACGGCCTGAGCCGCGAGGAGGCGCGCCGGCGCGTGCTCGCCGACCTCACGGCCGCGGGATTGCTGGTGGCGGCCGAGCCCCACAAACTGAAGGTCCCGCGCGGCGAGCGGACGCACGTCGTCATTGAACCCTGGCTCACGGATCAATGGTACGTGCGCACCGAGGCGCTTGCGCGCCCGGCGGTACGGGCCGTGGAGGACCGGCAGGTTCGCTTCGTCCCGGAAAACTGGGCCAAGACCTATTTCGAATGGATGCGCAACATCAAAGACTGGTGCATCTCGCGCCAGATCTGGTGGGGGCACCGCATTCCCGCGTGGTACGACGACGCGGGGCAGGTGTACGTCGCGCGCACCGAGGAGGAGGCGCGCGCGCGCCACGGCCTCGGCCCCGAGACCCGCCTGACCCAGGATCCGGACGTCCTCGACACCTGGTTCTCCTCAGCGCTGTGGCCGTTCTCGACGCTCGGATGGCCGCAAAAGACCGAGGCGCTCACGCGCTTCTACCCGACGAGTGTGCTGGTGACGGGCTTCGACATCATTTTCTTCTGGGTCGCGCGCATGACCATGATGGGCCTCCACTTCACGGGCGAGGTCCCGTTTCGCGAGGTCTACGTCCATGGCCTGGTGCTCGACGCCAAGGGCCAGAAGATGTCGAAATCCCGCGGCAACGTCATCGATCCCCTCGATCTCATCGACGGCATCGGGCGCGATGAACTGATCGCGAAGCGCACCGCGGGCCTCATGCAGCCCGGCAAGGCCGCCGACATCCGCGGCGCCACCGAGCGCGAATACCCAAACGGCATCCCCTCCTACGGCACCGACGCGCTGCGGCTTGCGTTTGCAAGCCTCGCGACCCAGGGGCGCCACCTCAATTTCGATCTCGGGCGCGTGGAAGGCTATCGCAATTTCTGCAACAAGCTCTGGAACGCCGCGCGCTTCGTGCTCCTCAATACCGAAAACGAAGACTGCGGCAACACGGGCCCTATGACCCTCGACGTCGGCGCCCGCTGGATCGTCTCGCGCCTCCAGGAGACGGAGCAGGCGGTCGCCGCGGCCTTCGCCGATTACCGCTTCGATCTCGCGACCCAGGCCCTGTACGGGTTTCTCTGGGACGAGTATTGCAGCTGGTACCTCGAATGGGCCAAGGCCGCGCTCCCCGGGGCGAGCCGCGAGGCGGCGCGCGGCACGCGCCGCACCCTCGTGCGCGTCCTCGAGACCGCATTGCGCCTCTTGCACCCGCTCGCGCCGTTCATCACCGAGGCCTTGTGGCAAAAGATCGCGCCCCTGTGCGATCGCGGCGGCGATACCATCATGCGCGCCCCCTATCCCGAGGCCGATCCCGCGCGCGTGGATCAGGGCGCGCTCGCCGACATGGGCCGCCTGATGGGCGTCATCGGCGCGGTGCGCACGATCCGCGGCGAGATGAACATCGCGCCGGCGGCCCGCATCCCGCTACTCATCGCCGGCGCCGGCGAGGCGACAGACCTCTTGAAGGCCCACGAGGCGACCATCAGCGCGCTCGCGCGTCTGTCCGGCATCACCCTCCTGGCCGCGCATGCCCCCGAACCCGAGGCCGCGGTCGGGCTCGTCGGATCGTGGCGCGTCCTGGTCCCGCTCGCGGGCCTGATCGACAAGGCCGCCGAACTCGAGCGTCTGGGCAAGGAGATCGACAAGGTCGAGCGCGAGATCGGGCGCGCGCACGGCAAGCTCGCGCGTCCGGACTTCACGCGCAAGGCGCCCGCGGCCGTGGTGGCCGAGGAACACCGGCGGCTCGCGGACTTTCAGGGACGGCTGCAACACCTGACGGAACAGCGGGCGCGCATCGCGCGCCTTACCGACGCCGAGCCCTAGAGATCGCGCGCGAGCACCAACGCGTCCTCGCGGCGCGTGCGGCCGGGGTAATAATTCTTGCGTAAGCCGATCTCGTTGAATCCGAGTTCGTGATACAAGGCATAGGCGCCGGTGTTGGAACGGCGCACCTCGAGCAGGGCCACCTTGGCGCGCCCCTTGCGCGCGACTTCGAGCAGGGCTTGCAGGAGTTGGCGCCCGAGACCGCGGCGCTGGTAGCGGGGGTGGACGCAGAGATTGAGCAGATGGCACTCACCCGCCATCAACGCCATGATGCCGTGCCCCACCAGCATCCGCCCGCGGTCCTCGAGGACGTGACAACAGTAACCGGCCCGCAAACAATCACGAAAAATCCCTTCGGTCCACGGAAACTCGTAAGCCGCGCGCTCCACCTTCATCACCTGCGGCAGATCCTCCCAGCGCATCAGCCGCAGCCGCACGGCGATCCGCTCCGGGTCGTCGCGCCGCGGCAGCCGCCAGGTGCTCACGCGATCGCCTCCCGCGCCCGCTTTAGGTCCGCCCAGGCCGCGGCCTTGTCGGCGGGCCGTCGCAGGAGGTAGGCCGGATGATAGCTCACGATGAGCGGTGTCCCGTGATAGTCATGGACGCGCCCGCGCAGGCGGTTCAGGGGCTCGTTTGTGGACAGCAAACTCTGCGCCGCGAAGCGCCCCAAGGCCACCAGTACGCGCGGCCCCACGGCGGCGATCTGCTGTTCGAGAAACGGCAGGCACGAGGCCACCTCCGCAGGCTCCGGATCCCGATTGGCCGGCGGGCGGCACTTCAACACGTTGGCGATGAAGACCTCGTGCCGCGCAAGCCCGAGGGCAAACAGCATAGCGTCGAGCAACTGGCCGGCGCGCCCGACGAAAGGCGCACCGCGGCGGTCTTCCTCGGCGCCCGGGGCCTCGCCCACGAAACACCAACTCGCCCCCCGCGGCCCGCTCCCGAACACCGTCTGCGTGCGACTCGCGTGCAGGGCGCAGCGCGTGCACGCGCGCACCTCGGCCTGCAAGGCCTCCCAGGCGGGCTCGTGGGCCGCGGGCGCCGCTTGCGCGCGCCGTTCCCACAGGGTCACGCCCAGCGAGGCCAGGATATCGAGCCGGGGATCGTCGGTCATGGGTGCTAGTATATCCAAACGGGAAGGCGGCGGTGGGGCCGCGGCGAGGGGGCATTATGGCGCGGTCCGCCACGTGGTTCGTCTACATTCTCGAATGCGCAAACGGCCGGCTCTACACCGGCATCACCGTCGACCTCGAGCGGCGCTTCAAGGCCCACGCGAGCGGCCGGGGAGGCCTTTTCACGCGCCGCAATCGGCCGTACCGGCTCCTCGCGGCCAAGCGCTGTGCCGACCGCTCCGCGGCAAGCCGCCTCGAGGCCGAGATCAAACGCTGGCCCCGGGCCAAAAAGCGTGATTGGGCGGCGCGCGCGCAGGTGGCGCTGCCCGATCCCCCGTAACCCGGGGGACCCACCCTGTCCGTTTCCGCAGGTTGACGGAAAGCCCACCTTATTGCCTCTGTTAAATTCCGAGTGGGTGCCCATCATGGATAGAATGCCGCCAAAGAACCTGGTGAGGAGTGGCGGTCATGGCGGAAGCGAAGCTGTTCGAGGCGGCCTTGGGGATTGAAGCC
>DAHWKH010000066.1 GCA_027343725.1 Acidiferrobacteraceae bacterium | reverse complement strand
CCGAGAACAACCAGGTGATCGTGTTCCTGGGGGCGAGCTATTTCCGGGTGAAGGGGGCGCGGGAACAGTTCGGGCTCTCGGCGCGGGGGTTGGCCATCGACACCATTGCCCCGCACCCGGAGGAGTTCCCGCACTTCATCGCCTATTGGATCAAGCGCCCCGGGACCGACGCGCGCGCGATCACGGTCTATGCGCTGATGAATAGCCCAAGCGCCGCCGGGGCGTTTCGCTTTCGCATCCGTCCGGGGCGCGCGGCGCGCGTCGTCGTGCGCGCGCGCGTGATCATGCGGCACGCGGTCCGGGAGATCGGGTTCGCGCCGCTTTCGAGCATGTATCTGTACGACCTCGGCGATCGCAGGCCCTGGGCCTACCTGCGCCCGGCGGTGCACGACTCCGAGGGGCTCTTGTGGCGCACCGGGGATCACTGGCGCTGGCGGCAGCTCGCGAACCCCACGCGCGTGCGCCAGTTCCGGTTGCCGTCTACGCACCTCAAGGGCTTTGGTCTCATCCAGCGCGACCGGGTCTTTCAGGACTACGCCTCGGCGTCGATGCGCTATCAGGGGCGCCCGAGCGCCTGGATCACCCCTCGGGCCCCCTGGGGGCGCGGCGTCTTGACCCTGATCGAGATCCCGACCCCGAGTGAAATCAACGACAACATCGTCGCCTTCTGGCAGCCGCATCGCCCCCCGGTGGCGGGTCGCGTCTATCGCTTCGATTACCGCATGCTCTGGAACGGATCGGGCCCCCGGGAAGGGGTCGCGCGCATCGTGCACACGTTTGCCTCGGCGCGCTGCCGGGGGCGCCCTACGCGTTTCGCGCTCGACTTTCAGGGGCGCGGTCTCGCGGCGCTTGTGCACCGCGGGGTGGTGTCCGCCCACCTGCGGGCCGCGCGCCTCATCGGGACCCCGCGCCTGATCACGCGCAGACCGGGACGCGTGCAATTGCGCTTCACGCTCGCGCCCTACACCCGTGCCACACGCGTGCGCGCAAGCCTGTGGGCGCACGGCCGGCGCGTGAGCGAGACCTGGGATGAGGTCGTGGCCCGCGAGGAGCCGCCGATCCACGTCGCGGGGACCCGATGAGGCCCCACCGGATCGCGCGCGCGCTCCTGCTCGCGGGCTGTGTGCGCGTGCCGCTCAGCGTCCCGTTGCCCCAGTCCCCAGGGGGCGTGACGGTCTTGCGCACGCAGGCGGTGCGGCTCGTGTGCCGCCCGGGGCCGGGGATGCGGCTTAACACGCCGGATCGGGCCTTCCCCTGCGCGCGGGTGGCCTTGCAGGCGCGGCACTCGGGCGCCACCCTTCTGGCGCTCACCCCGAGGGCCTTTTACGCAGTCCCGGCGCACGCCAGCCGCGGCCCGCGGGTGCTCGCGGCACCCCCCGGGAGCCACGGGCGCTTCACGCGCGTGCGCGTGGGGCTTGCGGCGGGCCGCTGGCAGGTCCGGGCGCGCCTGCGGTCGCGATCGTTTGCGGCGCGTTACCGGCTGCGCGTGAGCGGCGTGCGCGTGGTGCGCGTGCAGGTGGCGGCGCACGTCATCATCACGCGCGCAAGCACGCGCCTGCCGATGCCGGTGCTCGCGACCGCCTACACCGACGGCCTCGCCCACCCGCTGCCGGCGGGCGCGGTCTTTCCGGATCGGCATCTCTCGGACGGCTTGTTCGTGCGCGCCGCCCGGAGCCTCTGGATGCCCTTGCGGAACCCCCGCCAGCGGCGCGTCTTCCGCGCGCGGGTTGCGGCCCTTAGGGGCTTCGGGTTCCGGGAGACCGACCGGCGGACGGCGCTTTTCGGGCAGCGGGCGCAGGCGCGCGCGGCCGACGCCAGCGTGCGTCTCGCCACCCGCCCGCGGGCGACGATGGTGTTGGCGGCCGATCCCGCGGGCCGCGGGGCGCGCGACAACGTGACCGCCTACGCGGCCTCAGGACCCCTTGCGCGCGGGACGATCGTGCGCGCGCGCTACACCGTGACCTGGCGCTTGCGGGGGCCCCGCCCGCGCCCGGGGCGCGCGCGCGTCGTCTCGGTCCTGATCGGCGGTGATGCCGTGAGCGGGGCACGCAAATACGTCATCGACGAGACGCAAGCCGGTCTTTCGCCCAAGGCCCACGTCACAGCGCACGTGCGCGTCACCCCCTGGGGCTTCGTGACCCAGGATGGCGCGCACTTCAACCCCTTCACCCCCGGGTGGCGGCAAGTCATCCAGGTCCTGCCCGAGCCGGGGGTGCGGCTGCGCATCGCGGCCTGGCTCACGCACCGGGGACTGCGGATTTCCCCGGTCTTTTCCTATGCTATTCTGCCCTTACGGGTCAGCCACTGACGAACCCGCGCCCGCGGGTTTAAGGTGAAGGAGGTTCCATGACCGTGAACGTCGCGATCGTTATGGCCGTCGTTGTGCTCCTGGGACTCCTCGTGGCCGCCTCGGTCGCGATCGTCTTCGAATACCAGCGCGCCGTGGTGTTTCAGCTCGGGCGCTTCTGGAAGGTGAAGGGACCGGGGCTCGTGGTGGTGGTGCCGGTCCTGCAGCAGAAGGTCAAGATCGATCTGCGCACGCAGGTGCACGAGGTGCCGGCGCAGGACGCGATCTCGCGCGACAACGTCTCGATCCGGGTCGATGCGGTTTTGTATTTTCGGGTCGTCGATCCGGCCAAGGCCTTCATCCAGGTGGTCGACTATTACGGCGCGACCAGCAAGCTCGCGCAGACGACGCTGCGCTCGGTGCTCGGGCGCCACACGCTCGATGACATGCTGGCCGAGCGCGAGCGGCTCAATCAGGACATCCAGAAGATCCTCGCCGAGCAGGTCCAGAACTGGGGCGTGGTGGTGCAAAACGTCGAGGTGCGCGACATCCAGCTGAGCGAGAACATGGTGCGCGCGATCGCCAAGCAAGCGGAGGCCGAACGCGACCGGCGCGCCAAGGTGATCCATGCCGAGGCCGAGCACCAGGCCGCCCAGACCCTGGTGAACGCCGCCCGGATCCTGGCCTCGGACCCGGGCGGGATGCAGCTGCGCTACCTCCAGACGCTCGCCGAGATCGCCGGCCAGAACCACTCGACCGTGGTCTTCCCCCTGCCGATCGACCTGATCCGCCCGTTCCTGAAGGCGACCGAAGCCCCCTCCCGCGATCCCTGAGCTTGCCTCCCGGGGCCCCCGGCGCGACACTGGCGGCATGACGGAGGGCGATCGCGGGCAACGGGAGGGGGTGTTGGAGGCCTTGATTCAGGCCTCCTCCGAGGCCTTGATCGCGTGGTCGGACGAGGGGCGGGTGATCGCCTGGAGCCGCGGGGCCTCGCGCCTCTATGGCTATTCCCGGGAGGCGGCGCTCGGGCTCTCCTGGGGGGATCTGCAGGCCCCTTTCAACGGCCACCCGGTCCCCTGGCCCTATAGCGGCGCCTCGCGGCCCGCGACCCTCGAGATCACGCGCCTGAAGGCCTCGGGCGGCGGCGTTTTCGTGCGCGCGCATCTGACGCCCATCGCCGGGTCGGGCGGCATGGCCGAGGTCGGCCGCCCGCTCTCGCGCACCCTCGCTTTCGACCGCGGCGGGCGCGAATCGGCGCGCCGCCACCTGGCGGCGATCATCGATTCCTCGGACGATGCCATCGTGAGCAAAACCCTCGAAGGGATCGTGCAGTCGTGGAACCTGGCCGCCGAGCGCATCTTCGGCTATCGCGCGGACGAGATCATCGGGCGCTCGATCACCACCATCATTCCACCCGAGCGCTACAACGAGGAGACCGAGATCCTCACCCGCATCGGCGCCGGCGAGCGCATCGCCCATTACGAGACCATCCGCATGCGCAAGGACGGCAGTCGCCTGCCCGTGTCCTTGTCGATCTCGCCCATATACGATGCCGCGGGACGGGTCGTCGGGGCCTCCAAGATCGCGCGCGACATCGGGCCGGTGCAGCGCGCGGCGCGCGCCTTGCGGGACGCCCAGGACCGTTTGCGCATGGTGGTGGACTCGGCCCCGGTGATCGTGTTCGCGCTCGATGCCGGGGGCCGGCTCACCCTGCTCGAGGGGCGCGCGCTCAAGGATCTGGGCTTCAAGCGCGAAGGGCTTCTGGGGATGTCCTTCCTCGGGATCGACCGGGGGCCCGCGGCCGGGTTTTCGGAGTGCGTCATGCGCGCGCTCGCCAACGAGCCCTGCACCGCGAGCATGGCGGTGGGCGGGCGCCTGCTCGAGTTCCACTGGTTTCCGGTCTACGACGACACCGGCGCGGTCGCCGGTGTGAGCGGGCTCGCCGTCGATATCGGCGAGCGGCGCGCGCGCCAGGACGAGGCGCTGACCGCGAGCAAGTGGCGCGCCCTCGGGGTGCTCGCGGGCGGGATCGCGCACGATTTCAACAACATGCTGGCGGCGATCGTCGGCAATCTGGCGCTGGCGCGCACCCGGCTCGCGGCCGATCCCGAGGGGCTTGCCTTCCTCGAGGAATCGGAGAAGGCGGCGCTGCGCGCGCGCGGATTGAGCCAGCAGCTCCTCGGATTTGTGAAAGAGGGGCGCGCGCACAAGCGCGACCTCGACATGGCGGCACTCGTGGAATCGGCGGTCGCCTTCGCGCTTGGCGGGGCCAACGTGCGCGCCCACGTCCTGATCGCGCGCGATCTGTGGCGCGTGCACGGCGACGAGGGGCAGTTGCATCAAGTGATCAACAATATCGTCCTGAACGCCCAGCAGGCGATGCCCGCGGGCGGCGTGCTGGAGGTCTTGGGGCGCAACGTGACGCTGCACGGGCACGAGGGCGCGCTGCGCGGGGGTGATTACGTGCAGCTCGATTTCGTGGATCAGGGCTGCGGGATCGAGAGCGAGGACCTGGCGAGCATTTTCGAGCCGTTTTTCACCACCAAGCCAAACGGCAGCGGCTTGGGGCTTGCCACGAGCCAGCGCATCATCGGCGATCACGGCGGGGGCATCACGATCGAATCGCGCGGCGGCGAGGGCACGCGCGTGCGTCTCTATCTGCCGCGTCACATGCCGGGCCGCGAGGCCGCCCACTCGGGGCTTGCCAGCGCGCCCGTCAAGGGGCGCATCCTGTTCATGGACGACGAGGAGGCGATCCGCAAGGTGGCGCGCGCGATGCTCACCTATCTCGGTTACGAGGTGCGGCTTGTTGAGGAGGGGATGGCGGCGGTGCGTGCCTATCAGCGCGCGCGCTATGACGTCGTGATCCTCGATTTGACGGTGCGCGACGGGTTGGGTGGTTTGGCCACGCTCGAGCGCCTGCGGGCCTTGGATCCGGAGGTGGTGGCCGTGGTTTCGAGTGGGTATTCCGGTGATCCGGTGATGGCCGACCACGCGCGCTATGGGTTTGTGGCGAAGATCCCGAAGCCGTACACGCCCGAGGCCCTGGAGGCAGTGCTCGCGCCGCTTGTGGCGCGCGCCCCGCGGGTGACGGTGGCCGGTGGGGAATCGAGAGGAGGGGGTCTATGAAGAAAAACGGGCGCACGCCGCGCGCCGGGGCTGGATTCGACAGCGCCAAGCTCGACGCCATCGTGGCGCGCGCGCACAAGGAGGCCGATCAGCGCATGCGCGGCTATCGCGAACAATCGCTGAGGCTGCACCCGCACGTGTGCGCGCGCTGCGGGCGCGAGTTCACGGCCGCCAATCTGCATGAGTTGACGGTCCACCACAAAGACCACAATCACGACAACAACCCACCCGATGGCAGCAACTGGGAGAATCTGTGCCTGTACTGCCACGATTGGGAACACCAGAAGTACTCGTACGCGGTGAAAGGCGCGGGCGCGGGGTTCGGGCTCACGAAAGCGGCGGCCACGCCGGAGGCGACCCACAATCCGTTCGCGGGCTTGAAGGATGCGCTGAAGACGCGCTCCGACACGTGATCGCGCATCATGCCGAGCGCCCCCGGCTGTCCCGAGGGGCGCATCTGTGATATCCTGCCGGTCCTACGTGGATTATCGGTCGGTTGCGTTACCCTGACGCCGGCTCTCTTCGGGAGGGCGTCTCCGGTCTTCCGGCATCCCGGGTGTCTCGGGGTGTCGTTCGCGTGTCCGACCATTCGGCTGTTCCTGCGTTGTAAAAACGCGCTGCACGGCGCGCGCAAGCAAGCTTGAGGTCGTATGACAATCGAAGGTTTATCATCATCCCGCGACCGGCGGGACCCCAGGGAAGCGCACGCGCCGTTGGCGGCCGTGATCGGTGCCGGCGCCTGGGGCACGGCACTCGCGTCCGCCTTGGCGCGCGGCGGCTACGGCGTGACCCTGTGGGCGCGCCAGGCGCGCGTCGTTGCGGCGATCCGCGATCGGCGCCGCAATCCCGCCTATTTACCCGACATCGACCTCCCGGACGGACTCATGGCGACGACGGATCTGGCAGAGGCGCTCGCGCGCGCCTCGTTCGTGGTCATGGCCGTTCCGAGCGGCGCCTTGCGCGCCATCGCCCGGCGCATCGCGCCGCGTCTTGCGCGCGATGTCCCGGTGCTGTTCGCCGGCAAGGGGCTCGAGCAGGGCAGCGGCGCGTTCATGACCGAGGTGGCCGAGGCGGTGTTCGCCGGGCATTTGGCTGGTGTGTTGACGGGGCCGGGTTTCGCGGCCGAGGTCACGCGCGGTGAACCGACCGCGCTGACGCTCGCGATGGCGGCCCTCGCCGAAGGGGAGGATCACGAGGTGGCGCGGGAGTTCGCGCTGGACTTCAAGGCGCATCTGGCGCGCGCGGGGCTCGCCGTGAGCCTCACGGACGACGTCATGGGCGCGCAGGTCGGAGGCGCACTCAAAAACGTGGTTGCGATCGCCTGCGGCATGGCCGCCGGGCGCGGGCTCGGCGAGAACGCACGCGCGGCGATCATCACCCGCGGTTTCGAGGACATGCGCAAGCTCGCCCTCGCCCTGGGCGGACGCGCGGAGACCTTGCTCGGGAGTTCCGGCGCGGGCGATGTGTTTCTCACCTGCGCAAGCGATCAATCGCGCAATTATCGCCTGGGTGTTGCGCTTGGGCGCGGGGACGAGCGTCCGTCCGAGGTGGCCGAGGGCATCAGCACCGCTTGGGCCGTGCACATGCTCGAACAGGACGAGGACCTCGATTTGTGCCTCCCGCCCGTGATCCGCGCCTTGTGGGCGCACGAGATCTCCCCCGAGCAGGCGCTCGCGCGGCTCCTATGCGCGGATTGAGATCCCCGGCCGGGAAACCGCGCGTGCAAACGGTGCTGGCCACCGATCTCGACGGCACCTTTCTCGGCGGGGATGAGGCCGCGCGCGCATCCCTTTACGACTGGATCGCAGCGCGCCGCGACGAGATCGTGCTGATCTTCGTGAGCGGGCGCGGATTGGGGTTCATGCGCGAGCTCAGCCAGCGCCTGTCGCTTGCGCCGGACCATATGATCGCAAACGTCGGCACGACGGTGGCCGCGGGGCCCGATGGGCGCGCGCTCCCCGAACTCGAGGCCTGGCTCGATGGGCTCTGGCCGCAGGACGCGCCGGCGCGCATCGCGCGGGCGCTCGCCCCCTATCCCGGGCTCACGCCCCAGCCCGTGGTCGAGGGGCGGCGGGTGTCGCGTTACTACACGGACGGCGCGGAGGCGGCCGCCGCGCAGGCGGCGATTCAACGCCTCGGGTTCGAGACCCTGCTGTCCGACAACCGCTTTTTCGACGTGCTCCCGCCCGGGGTGCGCAAGGGCCCGACGCTTTTAAGGACGTTATCGGCCTTGGGGCTTGCGCGCGAGCGCACCCTCGTCGCGGGCGACACGCTGAACGATTTGTCGTTGTTCGAGACCGGATTGGCCGGGGTCGCGGTCGCCAACAGCGAGCCGGATCTTGTGCGCGCGGTCGCGCAGCGACCGAACGTGCACCTGAGCTCTCACGCGGGCGCCGCCGGCGTTCTCGAGGCGCTCTGTGTGTTTCATGAAAGGGGGATGCCATGGCAACGCCGCTCGTCATAGTCTATCACCGCCAGCCTTACGAGGAGCAGGTCGTCAACGGGCGCACGGTGCTCGTCGAAAACAAGAGCCCGAACGGCATCGTGCCGGCCCTGTAGGGGTTTTTCGGGAACGTCGAACGGGCCACGTGGGTGGCCTGGAAGAAGGCCCCGGTGGGCAAGAAGGCGACCTTCCAGCCGCGCATCACGGTCGAGGACAGTTACGGGAGTTACGAGGTCGCGCGCCTGCCGCTCGATGCCAACCAGGTGCGGCAGTTTTACCACATCACCTCGAAAGAGGCCTTGTGGCCCGTGATCCACAGCCTCCCGTACGCCTTCAGCACCGAGCACACCGATTGGGCCACGTTCCGCGAGGTCAATGAGCGCTTCGCGGAGGCCGCCTGCGCGGAGGCCGCCCCGGGCGCGGTCGTCTGGGTGCATGACTACAACCTGTGGCTCGTGCCGAAATTCGTGCGCGAGCGGCGCCCGGACGTCACGCTTGCGTTTTTTCATCACACGCCGTTTCCGGCGCCGGACATCTTTTGCATTCTGCCGTGGCGCGAGGAGATTCTCGAAAGCCTCCTGGCCTGCGACCTCGTGAGCTTCCATGTCGCGCGTTACGCGCGCAATTTCGGGGCGCTCGTCAAGGCGCTGCGTCCGGCGGCCCGGATGGAGGACGGCCCGGTCCCGCCGCAGTGGCAGAACGTCGGGACGGCCCTGACCGAGGACACGGCCCCGCGTTCGGTGACGGTCGCGGGCCACGTCACGCACATCGATGCGACCCCGATCGGCACCCACCCCGAACTCATCCGCGCGATCGTCGAGAGCGAGCGCGGGCAGGCGCGGGTGCGCGCGATCCGCGAGGAGATCAAGGAGGACATCCTGATCGTCTCGATCAACCGCGTGGACTACACGAAGGGCGTGCACCAGATGCTCGAGACCTTCGACCGCTTGCTGGAACGCCGCCCGGAGCTCCACGGGCGCGTGAAGTTGATCCTGACGACCGTGGCGCCGGCGGATGGCATGCGCATCTATCGCGGCGCCCAGCAGCAGATCGAGCAGACCGTGGGGCGCATCAATGGGCATTACGGGACCCTCACGTGGCTGCCGATCGTGTTGTCGACCAATCCCATGCCCTTCGAAGAGGTCTTGTGCTGCTACCGCGCGGCCGATATCTGCTGGGTGACGCCCCTGCGGGATGGCTTGAACCTGGTGGCGAAGGAGTTCGCGGCCGCCAACGATGGCAGCGACGGCGTGCTCGTGCTCTCGGAGTTCGCCGGCGTCGCGATCGAGCTCCGCGGGGCGGTGCTCGCCAACCCCTATAGCCGCAACTCGATGGATCGCGCGATCGAGGAGGCGATCGATATGCCGCATGCCGAGCGGCGCGAGCGCATGCAGCGGATGTATGAGCAGGTGACGCGGCTCGATATCCGTCATTGGACGGCGCACGTTCTCGATCTGTTCCAGCGCGTGAGTCCGAACCATCGCGCAGGCGGGGTCTTTCGCAAGGACCCGGTGACAACGCCGTAGGATCCCCGGTCCCGGGAAGGGGCGACCCCGGGGAGATAGGAGGTCCGGCCGATCGCCGTCAGCGTGGGTGCTCAGTCATCCCAGTGCGCGCGAATGTCATCGAAATCGCGTACCCGGATCGCCCCCTGCTTTTGCAAGCGATGGGGCCACGTCAAGCCTCGGCGTTGGAAGTGGCTTTCGAGGATAAAGAGTTTGCGCCCTTGCGAAAGCGCGGCGCGCGCCTGAATCAATGTCCCGGACGTTTCGCCGGCTTCCACGATGACGGTCGCCTGCGTGAGAGCGGACATCGTCACATTGCGTTCCGGGAAGAAGAACCGATTTTCTTGCCAGGAGTGCTTGGCATAGTAAAGAACCGGAACCGGGCTGATGAGCAGGAAGTGGCGCGCGATGTGACGCTGCAATTCGGCATTTTCCTTCGGGTACGCCTGATCGAGCGGCGTTCCGATGACAGCGATCGTCTCCCCACCCCGCTCGATCGCCGTCTTGTGAGCGATCGTGTCCACGCCTCGGGCGAGGCCGGAGACGATCGTGTGCCCGGTTTCGACGAGGAGACTCACGAGCTTGCGGGTCCGGCGCACGCCCTCATCGCTGGGTTTGCGGGTCCCGATGATCGCGATCCGTTTGGGGGCGTACGCGAGGTCCCATACGCCCTGATAATAGAGGAACTCCAGGGGGTGCTCGGCGTCACGCAACGACTCCTGGTAGTCGCCGACGCCGTAGACCCGGACACCGAATGCGCTCACACCGGAGCGTTTGAAGCGGGACAGGACCTGCCGGGCGCAGGCCATGGCATCGTCCTCATTCACGAGGTCCGATGGCAGGGCCCCGGGATTGCGCCGGAAGAGTTCCGCGACCGCCCGAAAAGACGGCCGGGCCTTCGTGGTTTCCTGGTTCCACAGCCATTCGTAGGCGCCCATCTCGCGCATGGGCGAAACCGCCTCGAAGGCGATTGCGCCGGGTCCGGCCGATGTCATCGTGGTCATCGCGGTCGCAGCATCACGGAATGGGTATCCGGGGGCGAGTGACGCAGCCCATTTGCGGAAAAGTGTAGCAGGGCGCGCGCCTGTGTGTCGATCATGGGGTCCCTACCATTGCGGAAGGCGTCTTTCGCGGGTGCGCTTGGAGGGGGATTCCGCCTCAAAAAAAGAGGCCGGCGCCCCGTGTCGGGAGCGCCGGCCCTTTTTCAACAGGGGTCCGCGTTTTAGGCGGGCGTGACCTGGGTGGCCTGCAGACCTTTGGGGCCCTTTTCCACCTGGTAGGTCACGGTCTGACCCTCTGTCAGGGTCTTAAAGCCCGAGCCGGTGATGGCGGAAAAGTGCACGAACACATCGGCACTGCCATCCGAAGGGGAAATGAAGCCAAAACCCTTCGATTCGTTGAACCACTTCACTGTTCCTGTTGCCATGTCTGGTATTGCCTCTAAGAAAAAAAGTAAGATCCCGTCGCCGGGTACGATTGCAGTGTATCGAAGGAGATTTACGGGAAACTGCCGAGTGGAACCTCGTGTAAGTCCTCAAAAGAGCGACTGCAATGGCGGTACGCTACCCTAGTTACGCGCGGCTTGCAACAAGCGTCCGCTGTCCCGGACCTTGGTCGGAGGGAGGGCGGCGCCCCCCCTTGCGACAATACACGGTCGGGGCCGTCTTTGGGGAACTTCCCGGGGGTCCCATGGACACAAGGGGGGAAAGCCGAAGCGGGAATGGGCCGGGCCCTCCATTGTCTGTGCGCAGGGACCTGGTACGAGGGAAGGGCGTGGTATTCGACGACCGAGAGAGAGACAGAGACCAGGGGCAGATCCGAATGATGCCGCTCGATGTCAGCGACCGGGCGGAGATCGAAGCCCGAATGCGGGCCTATCTGACGATCCTATCGGTGCCGGAGGAGCAGGCGCTCGCGTGGGTGCGGGAGGCCTGTGAGGGCGCAAGCCACGCGGGCCAGGCGTTTCGCGCCTTGCAGGCGCGTTTCGAGGCCGAGGTGCGCGACAAAACACCGTCGATCCCCGACGAGACGGGCTGCGCCGCGCTCTGGCGGCTCTCCGCCTGGCTCAAGGCCCCGCCCGAGGCGCTTGCGACCATTCCCCTGGCCCCGCCGCTCACGCGCCAGTCGATGGCCTCGGAGCGCAAGCGGTGACGGCGCGGCGGGTTCGCGGACGCGGTTTCCTGCGCGGCGCCCTGCTGGCGGTTTTGGTGCTGATCCCGAGCGTGATCGCGAGTCAGTTCATGCTGCAGGTCCTGCCGCAGCCGGGCTATGCGATCTTGAACGACGCGCTCGCGACGGTGTTCGGGCTGCTCTTCGGTTGGATCTCCATCGGTTTATGGATCTCGCTCGCCGGGGCCGTGCTGCTCATCCTGAGACGCCGCTCGCGTTTGGCCGCGCGGGTGGTTCCGGGGACCGAGATCGCCGGGCGCACCGCGGTCGTGATGCCGGTGTTCCGGGAGGATCCGCGGCGCGTCTGTGCCGGCCTTGAATGCGCCTACCGCTCGCTCGCCGAGGTCGGCGGCCTCAAGGCCTTCGATTTCTTCATCCTGAGCGACACGAACGACGCCGACGCCTGGGTCGAGGAGGAGGTGGCCTGGGCCGAATTGCGCGCGCGCCTGGGCGCGGACGCGCGCGTCTTCTATCGCAGGCGGCGCAGCAATATCAAACGCAAGAGCGGCAATATCGCCGACTTTTGTCGCCGTTGGGGCCAACAGTACGATTACATGGTCGTCCTGGACGCCGACAGCCTCATGAGCGGCGCCACCCTGACGCGGCTCGTCGGGCTGATGGAGGCCAACCCCCAGGTCGGGCTGATCCAGACCTTACCCGGGACGATCCACCAGCACACCCTCTTCGGGCGCGTGCAGCAGTTCGCGAACCGCCTGTACGGGCCGGTATTCGCGGCCGGTCTCCACTTCTGGCATATGAGCGAGGGCCACTACTGGGGCCACAACGCCATCATTCGCGTCGCCCCCTTCGTGCGTCATTGCGCCTTGCCGCGACTCTCCGGCGAGGGCGCCTTCGGCGGCGAGATCCTGAGCCATGATTTCGTCGAGGCGGCGCTCATGCGCCGGGCCGGCTGGGAGGTCTGGATGGAGCCCGGTCTCGAGGGCTCGTTCGAGGAGACGCCGCCGACCCTGCTCGATGAGTTGAAGCGCGATCGGCGCTGGGCCCAGGGGAATATCCAGCACGCGCGCCTGCTGTTCGCGCGCGGCATCGTGCCCCCGCACCGCGTGGTCTTCC
>DAHWKH010000063.1 GCA_027343725.1 Acidiferrobacteraceae bacterium | reverse complement strand
ATAACGAAGAGAAATCCGTTCTGATCATCATGACGAGCGGGCCCTCTACGCCGCATCGCTGTGCCACCCCGTTTTACTTGGGCGCCATTTTGGCGTCGATGGACGCGGATGTGCAGATCTTCTTTACCATGGAGGGCGTGAAGCTTCTCCAGAAGGGCGTGGCCGAGAACCTCGTGGCCATGGAGGGCGGCAAGCGTGTCATCGATTTCCTGCGCGACGCCAAATCAGCCGGCGTCAAACTCCATCTCTGCCTGCCGGCGCTCCCGGGCTATAAAATCGACGAGAAAGCGGATATCATCGACGAGGTCGATGAGTGTTCCGGCGGCGGCAGTCTCGCCGACCTGATCCTATCTTGCGACAAAGTGCTGTTTTTCTAGCGCTTTCCGGTCGGACGTACGAGCGATTGCCAACGCGCCGACATCGGTATGAATTGACGCTTTGATTTTCAACACGACGGGAGGCTTTGCTGAATGGGTTTGGTGCGCGGCTGTAATATTCCGGATGACTTGAGCTACAACGTCGACAACAATGTCTGGGCCCGACGCGAAGCCGATGGGACCGTCACCGTAGGACTCACGGCCTACGCGTGCTCGCTCGCCGGCGAAATCGTGGCGTACACCCCGAAGAAGGCCGGCAAGGACATCGCCAAGGACAAGTCGTGCGCGACCGTCGAGTCCGGCAAGTGGGTCGGCCCGGTGAAGACGCCGGTGACCGGTTCGGTCGTGTCCGTGAACGAGGCGGTGGCCAACTCGCCGGGATTGATCAACAAGGATCCCTATGGCGAGGGGTGGGTCGTCAAGATGAAGCCCAGCGACTGGGACGGCGAGTCGAAGTCCCTGAAGACCGGGGGCGATGCGGCGAAGGCGTTCGACGCCAAGATGGAAAGCGAAGGTTTCAAAGGCTGTTAAAGAAAGGCGCGCATGGCGCGCCTTTTCTCTTTTTCCCGAAGGATGCCATGAACGCGTGGTCGGAGATTCTCGCCCAGGTCGAGCCGCTGGAAGACGTGGCATTCGACGACGGGCTTCTTGAGCGGTTGACGGCGAACGCGCAAACGCTGCCCGCCATTCACTTCTATACCCCCACTTTCAAGAGCTACGAGAGTAGCGAAATCAAAGGCTGCGGCCGCAACGCCTGGCCGGCGGTGTCCATCACCGGCGGGGATTGCAAGCTGAACTGCGATCACTGCAAGGCCAAGATCCTCGAGCCCATGATCCCGGCGCGCTCGCCAGAGGATCTCTGGCGGGTGGTGAACACGATCGTCGCCGACGGCGCCGGGGGGATGCTCCTGACGGGCGGTTCCAACCACCGCAACGAGGTGGAATACGACCCGTATTACAAGACCATCCGGCGCATCAAGGACGAGTTCCCGGGCTTTCGCATCGCCATGCACACGGCACTCGTGGACGAGGCCATTGCCGGGCGCATGGCGGATTCCGGGATCGATGCGGCGATGATGGATGTGATCGGGGCCCAGGACACGATCAGTCAGGTGTACCACCTGCGCCGCTCGCCGGACGACTTCGAGCGCGCGCTCGCGGCCTTGACCGCGACCTCGATGAAGGTCGTGCCCCATATCGTCGCCGGACTCCATTACGGACAGCTGCTCGGTGAGTGGAACGCGCTCGAGATGATCGCGCGCCACAAGCCGTCCGCGCTCGTGTTGGTGGTGGTGATGCCGAACTACGCGAACGCGTCACGGCCATTCGCGACCCCCGATCCGCACGAGGTCGGGGGCTTCTTTCTCGATGCGCGCGAGGCCTTGCCGGGGCTCCCGCTGCTTTTGGGCTGCGCGCGCCCGGCGGGCATGGCAAAGCGCGCCATCGATGCCTACGCGGTTATGGCGGGCATGGACGGCATGGCGCACCCGAGCGATGGCATGGTGGAGTTGGCGGCGCGCCTCGAGCGGCGCGTGCGGGTCACAGCGGCCTGCTGCTCGATCGCGGTTGGGGACGAGGTCATGGCGCTCGAGGGGGGCAATCCGGGCCTCGAGATCGATCTCGCGCAGATCCTCGAACAGGAACGGGCGCGCCGCGAGGCGGCCCGCCGACAGGGGGTCTTCGGGCGCGTCAAGGTCGTGGCCGAGGGCGGCCCATCGGGTTGCTGCGGGGCATGAGCGGGCGTTGGCGGCTCTTGGACACGGGCCTGCGTCCGGCGGCCGAAAACATGGCGCTGGACCGCACCCTGCTCGAGTCCTGTCAGGCCGGCGGGCCCAATACCCTGAGATTCTTGCGCTTCCAGCCCTCGGCGCTCATCGGCTATCACCAAAGCGCGCAACAGGAATTGGACCTCGATTATTGTCGCGAGCAGGGCATCGGTGTGTCGCGGCGGATCACGGGTGGCGGGGCGCTGTATTGCGACCAGGGGCAAATCGGCTGGGAGCTCTATCTCGCGCGGCGGACCTTCAAGACCCCGGATATGCTGGAGATTGCGCGCGAGATCTGCGGCATGGCGGTGGCGGGCCTGCGCGCGCTCGGCGTCGAGGCCGCCTTTCGTCCGCGCAACGACATCGAGGTGAACGGGCGCAAGATCGGCGGCACGGGCGGAGCCTTTGACGGGGATGCCCTGCTCTACCAGGGGACGGTACTCGTGGATTTCGATGTGGCGCGGATGTTGCGTGTCTTGCGCATCCCCCGCGAAAAGTGGTCGGATAAGGCCCTGGCCTCGGCGCGTGAGCGCATCACGACCTTGGGCGAGGTGCTCGGGGCTGTGCCGGCGCTCGATGACGTGCAAGCGGCGCTGGCCCACGCCTTCGCCGAGGGCTTCGGCGTCGGCTGGGAAACAGGCGCCTTGACGGCGGCGGAAGAGACGGCCTTCGCGCGTTATACGCGCGAGATGAGCGGCGACGAATGGGTGTTCGAGACCGACCGCCCGCGTCTCGAGGTGGCGACCGTGAGCGCGTTGCGCAAGACCGCGGGGGGGTTGATCCGCGTGATGCTCGCGGTCGATACCGCGCGCGCTCGCTTGAAGCAGGCCTTCATCACCGGGGATTTTTTTGTGCAGCCCAAACGCGCGATCGTGGATCTGGAGGCGGCTTTGCGCGACGTGGCCCTTGCGCGCGTGGATGAGATCGTGCACGGCTTTTTTTCCGAGCACCGGGTCGAGATGTTGCTGTTGACTCCCGATGACATCTTGGCGGCGCTTCACGAGGCGCTGGCGACCGATCGCGCGCAGGCGCTATGAACGCCTCGGCCTTCGATGTCCTGATCGTCGGTCTCGGGCCGGCCGGAACCTCGGCTGCGATCAAGGCCGCCGAGGCCGGGCTGTCGGTGCTCGCGATCGATAAGCGGCGCAAGCTCGGGTGTCCGGTGCAGTGCGCGGAGTTCGTGCCGCTGCCGATGGGGCGCTACGCGCGCCCGGCGCTCGTGCAACGCATCGAGGGCATGCGCAGCATACTGCCGTCCGGGGCGTGCGAGCGCTCGGATTTTCCGGGGCTCATGGTGGATCGGGCGTTATTCGACCAGGCGCTCGCGACCGAGGCCTCCAAGGCCGGGGCGTTGTTGCGGGTGCACACCGCCTTGAAGGGCTTCGATGACGGCGGCCAGGCGGCGATCCTGCGTGGGCCGGACGGGGGGATCGAGCGCGCGCAGTACCGCGTGCTGATCGCGGCCGACGGTCCGCACTCGACGGTCGCGCGCGCCATCGGGCTTGCGCCGCTCGAGACCGTGGAGACGCGCCAGTATCAGATGCCCTTGTTGCGCCCGTATGCCGACACCGACATCTGGCTGTCGGATGATTATCCGGGCGGTTATGGCTGGCTATTTCCCAAGGGCGAGGTCGCAAACGTGGGGATCGGGGCAAGCCTGCGGCTCGTGACGGATCTGAAGGCGCCGCTCGAGCGGCTGTGCGCGAACGTGGCGCGCACGGGCGTCATCGGCCGCGAGATTCTCGCGCGCACCGGGGGCGCGATACCGGTCGGCGGAATGCGCCACCCCTTGGTCCATGGGAACATCATGTTCGCGGGGGACGCCGCCGGGCTGACCCATCCGATCACCGGTGCCGGTATCGCGAGCGCCGTGATTTCGGGGGAGCGCGCGGGCCAGGCCGCGGCCGAATACGTAGCCGGGCAGGACGGCGCGCTTGCGCGTTTCGCGGAGGACATCCGCGATGAATTCGAGGATAGCCTGATGCGCGCCGTGGCACGCAGACGGTGGTTGATGGAGCGCTGGCACACGCCGGCCGCGCACATGGATGCGACCCATAAGCGGGGTTGGGTCGCGTTCCGGGAATATTTCGCCGCATAAGAGGAGATTGAGGATGAGCGCTACAGCCGACTCCGTGACGCCGATCACGTTTTACCGCCCGAATTACCACGTGAAGACCCCGCTCATGCGTTCGCCCGAGTACGTGCAGATGTCGACGGCCGCGGCGATGACGCTCGGTCTCGTGCCCGGACGCATGCACCGGACCGGCTGCACCCATTGCCTGAATCTGCTCGTCACCTACGCCGAGGGCTGCCGCGCCAACTGCGCCTACTGCGGCCTTGCGCGTCACCGCGAGGAGGCGCGCGATTATGCCGATCGCAACTTCATCCGCGTCGATTGGCCGACGGTCCGTTACGATGAGGTCATCGAGCGCATGCAGGCGGGTGGGGATCAAGCCCAGTTTCAGAGGATGTGCATCTCCATGATCACGCACCCCGAGTCCGATCGCGACACCATGGTGCTCTTAAAGCGCTGGATGGAGGCCGTGCCTCACGTCCCGGTGTCGATCCTCTCGAATCCGACGACGATGGAAAAGGCCGACCTGATCGCGCTGCGCGATGCGGGTGCTGATATCTTCACCATCGCCCTGGACGCCGTCACGCCGGAGATTTTCGATCGCACCCGCGGCAAGGCGGTCGACAGCCCCCATAAATGGGACAAGTACTGGCAGGCGCTGGAATGGGCGGCCGAGGTCTTCGGACCGGAGAAGTTCGGTGCGCACCTCATCTGCGGCATGGGCGAGACCGAGCAGGAGATCCTGAACGTCGCCCAGCGGATCACGGACATGGGCGGCCACAACCATATGTTCGCGTTCTTCCCCGAGCGCGGCTCGCTCATGGAGGACTGGGCCCCGGTCCCGAAGGATCAGTGGCGGCGCGTACAGCTCGCGCGTTTCGTGATCGATTACGCGGGCGGTCACGTGAGCCGCATGCGTTTCGACGACGAGGGGCGCGTGGTCGATTTTGGCCTGAGCGAGGAGGAGTTGGCGGAATTGATCGCCTCCGGTAAGCCGTTTCAGACATCGGGTTGCCCCGGCAAGGATGACGAAGAGGTCTCGGCCTGCAATCGCCCCTACGGCGACTCGAGCCCTTCCGATATCCGGTCGTTCCCGTTCGCGCTGAAGCGCCGGGATGTCGAGATCGTCAAGCGCCAGATGGCGGGCGAGGATATCGGGACCTTGTAGACGGCGCCGCCCGACCCCGAGGGCCTTGGCCCCCGGGGTCCGGCAGTGATCACCGGAAAGGGCCCTGAACGGCTGTATGGCCCATCCCCTGGTCGATCGCCGCCGCCTGCCGATCGGGGGCGAGTGGTCGATGGCGCAGGCCCGCGAGGCCGAAGGCGCCAGGGTGAAGACGGCCTTGCGGCCATGAGGCGAGGTCGGGCGATGGATAGGCCCGTTGGCCCATCTCGGAAAACCGGTGGGGCCCGCAGGCGTGGTCTTGGCGCCTTGAGAGGTGCATTCTATACTGGTCCCGTTACCGGAACCCGGGCGCGGCGGATGCGTGTTCTCTTTGATACCGAAGAATTCGTGTCGACGTTGAAGGAAAGCGGAGTGGCCGAGGCGCATGCGCGGGCCTTGAGCCACGCCTTGGATCGCGCTTTTCATCAAGGTGTTGCAACCAAAGACGACATCGCAGACCTGCGTGCGCAGATGGGGATTTTGGACGCCAGGATCAACGGCTTCGCACGGGAGTTCAATGCCAGGGCCGATGGTCTGGATGCCAAGATCGACGGCTTCGCACGGGAGTTCAATGCCAGGATCGATGGCCTGGACGCCAGGATCGACGGGTTTGCACGGGAATTCGACGCTAGGATCGGCGCCCTGGGCACTCAGATCAACGGGGTTGAGAGCAGCTTGCGGACCGAATTGGTGACACGGTTCGCTGTCCAGAGGACATGGATGGTCGTCATCGCCGCGCTGGTCGCTCTATCAAACCCTGTCATGATGCATTTCTATAAGGCGGCTGGTCTCTTCCCCTGACCGGTATCCGGCGGATGAATAGAAGGGGAGGGCGATCCCGAGCCACAGGTCCTCGATCCTTCCGCCGCACGCCCGACAACACCCACCACACTCCAAGCGCCCCCCAGGCCCTGTCGGGTCATTCCTGCTCCGCCCCGCCGCAGACAAAGGGCCGTGCCCGGCCCGGGCCCGCGTTTCTTAGGAGAAGCGGCGGCTGATGCTGATACCAAAGAGCTGCGCGCGCGTTTTGTACGTGCCGTTGTAGGCACTCGTGCCATTGGGGTCGCCGCCCGTGAACGGGGTGCTCGATACAAAGGTGCGGGTGTTGAAATGCACGTACATATAGCCCGCGCTCAAGGCCCAGTGGCCGATCATCTGGCGCGCCCCGAAGCTGAAAATCTGCCGGTTGGCATCGGGCGTGCGCGCCGAGAAATCGGCGTTCG
>DAHWKH010000057.1 GCA_027343725.1 Acidiferrobacteraceae bacterium | reverse complement strand
CACACGCCTCTCGCTCGGCGTGCAAAGCCTTCAGGACCCTCTGTTGCGGGCCTTGGGGCGTGTCCACGACGCCGCCGAGGCGCGTAGCGCCCTCGAGAGCGCGCTACGCGCGGGCTTTGCCTCGGTCAATGTCGATCTCATGTACGCACTGCCGGGGCAAAGCCTCGCCGAGGCCCGGGCCGACATTCGCGGTGTCCTGGCCTTCGGGCCCCCGCACGTGTCGCTCTACGAGCTCACGATCGAGCCGCATACGGCCTTCGGCCACAGCCCGCCCCCGCTGCCCAAGGAAGAGACGGCGGCCGCGATCGAGGAGGCCGTGCAGGGCGAGGCACAGGCCGCGGGCCTTACCCGTTACGAGGTCTCGGCCTATGCGCGCACCGATCATGATTGCCGCCATAACCTCAATTACTGGACCTTCGGGGATTATCTGGGGCTCGGCGCCGGGGCCCACAGCAAACTGAGCGGCGAACACGGTGTGATGCGCTGCGTGCGCGACCCCGACGTGCGTCGCTACATGGAGAACGACGCACCGGTGGTGAGCCGGCGGACGCTCACGGGCGACGAGGAGGTCGCGGAGTTTCTTATGAACGCCCTGCGCCTGCGCGCGGGCTTCACGCACGCGCTGTTCCAGGAACGCATCGGGGACAGCTTTCGATCGCGGGTGCCCGCGGCCGCGGGCGCGCTCGCGAACGGCCTTTTGGTCGATACCGGCGAGCGGGTGATGGCGAGCACGCGCGGCTTTCGTTACCTCGATTCGCTGCTCGCCACCCTGTTGGCGCAGCCGCATGGGCGCACGGACTGCCCTATGGACGCTTGCCATGCTCTGGATTAAAGCCTTTCATATCATATTCGTGGTGACGTGGTTCGCCGGGCTCTTTTACCTTCCGCGCCTGTTCGTCTACCACGCGCTCACCGACGATGAACCCGGGCACGCGCGGTTCGTGGTCATGGAGCGCCGTCTCTACCGGTTCACGACGCCGAGCGCGGTGCTCGCCATCGCGCTCGGGCTGTGGCTGTGGTGGGGCTTCGGCTTCCGGGGCGCGTGGCTCGATATCAAGGTCGCGCTGGTCGCAGTGTTGGCCGCATACCACGTCTACCTCGGGGTCCTGTGCCGCGAGCTCGCGGCCGGACACAAACGAAGTCACCGGTTCTATCGGATCATCAATGAGATCCCGGCCGTGATCCTCATGGCGATCGTGATCCTGGTGGTGGTGAAGCCGCGGTTTTAGTCCCGGGCCCGCCCGGTCTTTATTTAGCATTTACTTATGGACTAACATTACAGCGGTTATCCCGAACCGCCCGCGGCGTCCTCATAAGGAGTGTGTATGGGCCGGCTGCCTCTGATCGTGATCGTCATAGCCCTCGTGGCGACCCTGCCGCTGGCACGCGGCCGGACGTTCCCCTTGAGCGCGGCCGTGCGTTATGCCCTCCGTCACAGCAGCGCCCAGGCCCTGGCGCGCGCACGCCAGGCGCAGGCGCGCGCCGCCTTGCGCGCCGCGCAAAGCGAGGGCTCGGTGCGGGCGACGGCAAGCTACGGCTATCTTTTCAGCGACAACCCGCTCCTGGCGCTGTCGGCGGAACTCGAACGCCGCCAGGTGAGCGCCCAGGCATTCACACCGAGCACCCTCAATAGCCCCGGCGTGCGCCGCCTGGGCACGGCGTCCTTGTCCCTCGCCTGGCCGCTTTACGAGGGTGGCGCGATCCACGACGCGGTGCGCGCCGGGCGCTTCGCGAAGCAAGCGGCGGGACGCGCCGGGGCGCGCACCCGGCAACGCATCGTGGCTACGGTCGTCACCGCCTATGAAGGCCTCGTGATGGCCAAGGCCGGGGTCCGGGTCGCCCGAGGGGCGGTGGCCGTGGCCGCGCGTCATGCCCACACCACGCGCCGCCTGTACGCGCGCGGGCGCATCCTCCACTCGGATGCGCTCACGGCCGCGGTCAATCTCGGCGCCGCCCGCGAGTTCCTCTTGGGCGCGCAAAACGACGTCGCCAACGCGCGCACGGATCTCGCGCTCGCCATGGGCGCGCCTGCGGGGCTTGCCATCCACATCCCCGCCCAGACCTTCGGGCCGGTCGCCATGCCGCGCCGCCCCCTGCGCCAGCTCCTGCGGGTCGCCCTCCGGCATCGCGCCGACGTGGCGGCGCTGCGCGCCAAGATCCGCGCCTTGCGCGCGCAAGGCGCGGCGGCGCGCGGGCGCTCCTCGCTGCACGTGACGCTGACCGCCCAGTCGCAATGGTTCAGTCGCGTGCCCACGTTCCGGCACAACGCCTGGACCGTGGGCGCGGTCATCAGCAAGTCCTTGTACGACGGCGGCCACAACGGCGACCGGGCGGCGGAACTCGAGGCCCGGGCCGCCGAGACCGAGGCCGCGCTCACCGGGCTCGAGGACCGCATCCGCCGCAGCGTGGTCACCGCCTACGACGCGCTCTACAACGCCGCGCAGCGCCTGATACTCGCGCGCGCGACCGTGCAACGCGCGCGGCGCAACGTGGCCCTCGTGCAGGTGCTCTACGGCGAAGGGCGCACGATTCTGCTCAACCTCCTGAACGCCGACCAAGGCCTCGTCAAGGCCCGCGAGGACGAGCTCGCCGCGCGCTATGCGCTCGCGCGCAACCGCGCCGCCCTCGCCGATGCCTGCGGCACGCTCTCGCCCGCAACGCTCCCCGCCCTGGGGCTCAAACCGTGAGGCGCGCAGCGCTCCTCGGCGCGATGCTTGCGCTTGCGGCCTGCACGCGCACCCCGCCGAAGCCGGCGCCGCGCGCGGTCCTGCCGACCCTGACCCGGGCGGTCGTGACCCTGAAGCGGCCGGCGGACGTCGATCGCCACGGTGACATTCGCATCCCGCGCCGTGCCATCACGCGATTCGGGGGTTGGCCCGGCGTATTCGTGCTCGAGCACGGGCGCGCGCGCTTCCGGCTCCTGAAGATCGGACGCGTGGGCCGGCGCACGGCCGTCGTCTTGAGCGGATTGAGCGGTGACGAGACGCTGATCCTGCCCCCGTTCCGCGCCGTCGACGACGGCAGCCCCGTGCACCCCGTCAACGCCCGCTAAGAGGACCCTATGCCCGCTCCCGGCCCCCTTCCCGAGGAACCGCTCAACATATCGGGGCGGCTCACGCGCTACTTCATCGAGAGCAAGCTCACGATCCTCATCATCATCGCGGCCCTGGCCGCGGGATTCTTGGCGCTGCACCTCACCCCGCGCACGGAGAATCCGCAGATCGTCGTGCCGGCGGCGAACATCCTCATCCGAAAGCCCGGCGCGAGCCCGCGCGAGATCAAGAACCTCGTGGTCGATCCGCTCGAGGCGATCCTGCGCGGGATGCGCGGCATCCATCACACCTACGGCACGGCCTTCGATTCCCTGGGCGTCGTGACCGTGAAGTTCAAGGTCGGGGAAAACCGCGTCGCATCGCTCGTGCGCCTCTACAACAAAATCATGAGCAACATGAGCCGCATGCCGCCCGGCACGGCCCAGCCGGTCATCCAGCCGCTGGATGTCAATCAGGTCCCGATCGTCACGATCTCGCTCGCCACGCGCCGATTGAACGGCGTCGCCTTGCGCGACCTCGCGGTGCGCGTCCTCCATCACCTGCGGCGCGCGCCCGGCACCTCGCTCGCCTATGTGATCGGGGGTCAACGGCGCAAGATCGACGTCATCCTCGACCCACGGCTCATGCGCCGCTACGACGTCACGCTGAGGACCGTGCAAGGCGTCGTAGAGGCCGCCAACGTCGACATCCCGTCGGGCCACTTCACCCACCACAACCGCCGCACCACCGTGCACGCGGGCGACATGCTGCGCTCGGCGCGCGAAGTCGGTGACACGGTCGTGAGCCTCTACGCCCACAAACCCGTGTATCTCCACGACATCGCCACCGTCGTCGACGGCGGCGGGCGGATCAAGACCGTGCATGCGATCGGTTTCGGGCGGGCGTACGCCAAACCGCGGCCGCGCGACCTCGAGCTCCCCGAAGCGACGATCGCGATCGCCAAGCGCGCGGGCACCAATGCCGTGACCGTCGCCGACGCGGTCCTCCACAAGCTGCGCGCCTTGGAAGGGCCGGTGATCCCGCACTTCGTGCACGTCAACGTCACGCGCAATGACGGGCAACGCGCCAACAGCGCCGTCAACACGCTGATCGAGCACCTCTTCATCGCCGTCACCACGGTGGTCGTGCTCCTCGTTCTCTTCCTCGGCTGGCGCGCGGCCGCCATCGTCACCGTCACCATCCCTCTGATCCTGTTCGTGACGTTGGCCATCGCCTACCTCGGCGGACAGACCATCAACCGCATCACGCTCTTTGCGCTGATCCTGGCGCTCGGCCTGCTCGTCGACGACTCGATCGTGGTGATCGAGAACATCTTCCGTCACTACGCCAAGCCCGGAATCGATCGCGCGCGCGAGGCGATCCTCGCGGTCAACGAGGTCGGCCGGCCGACGAACCTCGCGACGCTCGCGGTGATCGTGGCGTTCCTGCCGATGCTCTCGGTCACCGGCATGATGGGGCCCTACATGGCCCCGATCCCGAAGAACGTGCCGATCGCCATGATTAGTTCGCTGTTCGTCGCCTACACTGTGGCGCCGTGGGCGGCGCGCCTGTGGCTGCGCGCGCACCCCACAGCGGAGAACACCGGCCCCGGCTTTCTGCAGCGCGGCTACGAGCGCATCATGCGCGCCCTGCTCTCGCGCGCGCTCACGCGCGGGGGCTTTCTGTTGACCATCGTCCTTTTGCTCGCCGCGGTGCTTGCAATGCCGGTCTTCCGGCTCGTCAACTTCAAGATGCTGCCGCGCAATAACAACAACAGCTTCGACATCACCGTGCGCACGCATGCCGGTAGCACCCTCGAGGACACCCAACGGGTGGTGGAGGCCCTCGGCAACATCGTGCGCCGTGATCACTACGTGACGACTTACGATCTCTCGGCGGGTGCCATGGGGGCCGTCAACTTCAGCGGCCTTCTGCGCGGCGCGACCCTGAAGCACGGCCCGACCGTCGGCGAGGTGCAGGTCCATCTCGTGCGCAAGAGCGAGCGCTCGGTCTCCTCGATCACCATCGTCCGCCGCCTGCGGCCGGCGGTGACCCGCCTTGCGCGGCGTACCGGCGCCATGATCAAGATCGTGCAACACCCCCCGGGCCCGCCGGTGCGCGCGACCGTCATGGCCGAGGTCTTCGGGCCCCGTTATCACAAGGTCGAACGGATCGCCAATGACTTGCGCTACGGGCTGTTCGCGCACACCCGCCACCTGGTGGGCGTGGATAGCACCGTGCCCCATAGGTCGCGGCAAGACACGGTCGAGGTGAACCGCAGGCTCGCGGCGAACGACGGCGTCAGCCCGGGGGACGTGGCCCAGACCCTGAAGACCTTTCTCGCGGGCATCAGCGACGGCACGGCGCACATCCCGCATGCCAAGGAACCGGTCCCCATCCGCCTGCGGGTGCGCACGGCCGATCGCGCCGGCCCCTACGACCTCGGCCGGGTGTTCGTCACAAACCCCGAAGGCAAGGAGATTCCGCTGTCTGCGCTCACGCGCGTCGTGCGCAAGACCGCGCCCCGCCCCATCTATCAGAAAGACGGGCGCGATGTCGTGTACGTGACGGCGGGCATGAGCCACGGGAGTCCGGTCTATGCCGTGCTGCATATGTGGGAGTACCTCAAACACCACACGGTCGACGGCGTGCATCTGAAACAGGACTTCATGCAAGACCCGAGCAGCCTCCACTACGGCCTGCGCTGGAGCGGGGAGATGCGCCTGACGCTCAATGTCTTTCGCGACCTGGGCTCGGCCTTCGGGGTCGCGATCGGCCTCATCTACATGATCCTCGTGGGCTATTACCGGTCGTTCATGATCCCGCTCATCGTCATGGGATCGATCCCGCTCACGATCATCGGCGTGTTCCCGGGACACGCGCTCCTGCACCAGTTCTTCACCGCGACCTCGATGATCGGCGTCATCGCGCTCGCCGGCATCGTCGTGCGCAACTCGCTTTTGCTCATCGATTTCATTCTCGACTACCGGCGCGCCGGACACCCCCTCACCGAGGCCGTGATCCAGGCCGGCATGGTGCGCCTGCGGCCGATCATGCTCACGGCATTGGCGATCATGCTCGGCACCGCCATCATGATCGTGGATCCGGTGTTCGGGGGCCTTGCCATCTCGTTGATCTTCGGCACGCTCGCGTCCACGGTCTTGACGCTGTTTGTCATACCGCTTGGCTATTTCGGGTACGCGCGGTTCGCCGAACGCCACCAGCCGGACAAGGCGTCACGGGATTGAAAAAGCCGGGGCCCCTACGGGCCCCGGAGATCATCAGAAGGTGACGCCGGTTTCCAGCATCGCGCGGACCTGGTTCGCGCGGTTGCCGGCGGCCCCGAAGACATCGCCCGCGGTGGCGTTGGTGACGTGCACATAGGACAACTCCACGCGGGTGAAAAAGCCGTGGTCCTGGTAGGTCGGGGTCACGGTCAGAGACCACGCCTTGCTGCCGGGCCCGAAGCCCAGGATGTTGCTGTTGGCGCTGGTGGTGCTGTTGGCGCCGGAGCTCGTCTCGTACTCGGCGCGGCCCGCGAGCGAGACCATCCGCGTCATCTGGTAATCGGCGATGATCGCCGCCCCACCGGCGTGCTCGGTCTTCGTGAAGCCGAGCGAGGCGGCCTTGGGCGAGACGATGTATTGCAGGTAGGGCGAGATCGTCCAGGGCCCGCTCGTGTGCGTGTACATGAGGTCGTAGATGTCGGCGTTATCGAGCACGACGGGCGTCACGAAGGTATTGACGGCGCTGTGGCCGAAGCGGTGATACCAGGAGAACGAGGCGGTGTTCGCGCGATCGATGGTGTAGGTGGCAAGCCCCGTGAGGACATCGTAGCGCTGCGAGTAGAACCCGTCGTTGACCGACAGGGACAGGGCCAGCGGGCCATGGGAGAGGTTCACCTGAACGCCGCGGTTGACGGCGTTCTCGTCATTCCACAAAAGACCGCGCTCGATGTTCTGGTTTTGCCACGTCCAGGTCATTTCGGTACCGACCAAGGTCGGCAGCTTGCCGACTTCCACCGAGAAGCCCTTGCTGGGCGCGATCGTGAGGTAGGCCTCGGGGACGACCCCGTAGGTGTTGGCGACCAGGGACGCAGTGCGCTGGATCGGCTCGCCCAACGTCGGGAAGTTGTAGGCGCCGGCCTGCACATAGAACTGCACGAGGCCCGAGCTCTTTTGCAGGATCATCTGCGCGTTGGTCACATCGAGCCGCGTGCTGTGGTTGCCCGGATACGGCTGGCCTTGCCAGGTGCCGGCCGCGCTCAGGATCCCCTGAGCGGAGAGAGTCCCGAGCGGGCCCGCCGAAAACGAGGTGGGCGGGGCGAGAGTGATCGCCGCGTGCGCGGGGAGCGCGCAGGCAAGCCCCAGGGCGGCGAGCGGTAGAGTGAAGTAGCGTGTGTGCATAAATCTCCCTTGTTGACGATGACGAATGACGCCGTCCAGGCGCCTGCCGGAGGGCTCCAAGCCCCCGTCCCCGACGGGGACGGCAGGCCTTAAGCAAGGTTCGTACCGGAAAAGATTTCTGAATCTTTGCCGGTGGATAAGGATGAGTAAGCCTTGCAATAGCAGGACTTCGCGGCCGTGCCCATCCGTCCAAAGCCGCGCGTGCCGCCGCTTGGCCCCGAGGCGGCGCACCGGGATGGGGCTTCGCAAGGGCCCTGCCGCCCCTCTTGGTGCAAGACAGACCTTCCGGCCTTCGAGGCCGACAAGGGGGCCTGAGGCGGGGCGCGATCGCTCTTCAGAAGAGCGAGTGGGGGTCGACATCCAAAGACCAACGCACCTGGCGGCCGGCTGGCAATTGCGCGATCCGTTCGACCCAGGTCGTGAGCCAGGCCTGCAGGAGCGGCCGGTGGGCGCTCGTTACGAGCAGTTGCGCGCGATAGTAGCCGGCGCGGCGCGCGAGTGTCGCCGGCAACACGCTCCCGAGGGTCACGGCCTCGCTCCCCTGACCGAGCGCGCGCGCCGTCTCCAAAAAACGCAGCGGGAGTTCGGGCTTCAAGGCCTCGGCGCGCAGGAGCGCGCAGTGGGCGTACGGCGGGAAGCCGGTTTCGTAACGGTCCTTGAGGGCGACTTCGGCAAAGGCCTCGTAGTCGAGGGCGACAAGGGGCGACCACAGGGGGTGGTGCGGATGGTGGGTCTGGATGATCACCTCGCCGGCCTTGGCGGCGCGCCCGGCGCGGCCCGCGACCTGCATGATCTGGGCGAAGAGCTGCTCGTCGGCGCGAAAATCGCTGCCAAAGAGGCCCTGATCGGCATTGACCACCCCCACCAGGGTGAGGTCTGCGAAGTCATGGCCCTTGGCGAGCATCTGGGTCCCGACCAGGATATCGATGTCCCGGGCGCGCATGCGCGTGAGGAGATCCTCGAACGCGAGCCGGCTCGTCACCGTGTCGCGGTCGATGCGCGCAATGCGCGCCTCGGGGAGCGCGCGCGCAAGCGTCTCCTCGAGGCGCTGGGTGCCCTCGCCGACCCTCAGGAGCCGCCCGTGCCCACAGCGCGGACACGTCGCCGGGAGCGGGCGCTCATGGCCGCAATGGTGGCAGCGCAGGGTCTTGCGCGCGAGATGCACGGTGAGGCGCGCGTCGCAGCGCTCACAGGGCGCGTGCCAGCGGCATTCGGGGCACAAGAGGACGGGCGCGTAGCCGCGCCGGTTCAGAAACACCAACGCCTGCTCGCGGCGTAATAGCCGCGCGCGCAAGGCCGCAAGGAGTGTCGGGCCCAAGCCCCCGTCCGCGGCCTCGCGCCCCATGTCCAGGATCGTGACCCGCGGCAGGCTGCGATCGGGCCCGCGACCGGGGAGCCGCAGGAGCCGGTAGCGGCCGTCGAGGGCGTGGCGATAGCTCTCGAGGGCGGGCGTCGCCGAGCCCAAGACCACGGGCACGCCCGCGCGCTGCGCGCGCACGATCGCGATGTCGCGCGCGTGATACCGCAGCCCGTCTTGCTGCTTCAAGGATCCGTCGTGCTCCTCGTCGACGATGATCAGACCCAGGCGCTTGAGCGGCGCGAACACCGCCGAACGCGTGCCGACGATCACCGTGAGCTCGCCGCGCGCGGCCTGCCCCCAGACGCGCGCGCGCTCGGTCTCGCTCAGGCCCGAGTGCAAGACCCCGAGGCCGTCCGGGAGACGCGCGCGAAAGCGCGCCATGAGCTGGGGCGTCAGTCCGATCTCCGGCACCAGGATGAGCGCCTGGTCCCCGCGCGCGCGCGCTGCCGCTATGAGCTCGAGATAGACCTCGGTCTTGCCGCTGCCGGTCACGCCGAAGAGCAGGAAGGCCTGGAACGTGCCGAGAGCCGCGCGCACGGCCGCGCACGCCGCCTCCTGATCGGGGCGCAAGACCGGCCCGGCGGCGGGGGGCGCGCCAGCGGGTCGCGGGTGCTCACACACCTCCACGAGGCCCTCGCGGACAAGGGCCGCCAACACCGGCTTCAGGCCGCGCGCAAGCGCCGTCACGTCTCCCTCGGCCAGCGGGCCGCGATCCTTCAGCGCCTGCCACAAGGCGCGGCGGCGATGGGCGCGGGCGGGGAACGGCGGGGCGTCGGAGCGGGCGCCCGCGGGGGTCAGGCGATAGGCCTTGGGTGGGGTCAGAACGAGGCCGCGCTTCAAGGCCGAGGGCAGGGCCGTGAACACGACCTCCCCGATCGCGTGATGGTAGTAATCGGCCACGAATTGCAGAAGGCCCAGTTGCTCGGCGTTCAGAAGCGGCGCCTCATCGATCACCTCGGCGATGGCGCGCAAGGCGATCCCGGGCGGGGCCGCGACGGGCGAGGCGAGCACGATGCCCGCCAGCACGCGCCGCCCGAAGGGCACGCGCACGCGCACGCCCGGGGCGAGCGGTGTCGGGTGCCGATAGTCGAAGGCGCGCCGCAAGGGCACGGGCAAAGCGACCCGAACCGTGACCTCCGCCATGCCCTGAACGCCCCCCAAAGCCCGGATCCCTTCTGCCATTCTCGCGCTAACCGACTGGTTCGGAAAGCAATTCCGCGTTACCCACAAACTCTGTTGATAACTGTGTTGAAAACCGCCGGGAAGATCTCCGGCTTTGGCCTGATCTCTGGCCTCGGATTAAACTGATGAAAAAAGAGGCTGTTTCAGAAATGCACAAGTTTTCAGGGCTTTACATACCGGACTGGTCCCGGCGGCGGGCCGCTTGCGGCAATGACGCCGGGGGTCTTGACAAGCGCGTCCGATGTGAATAAGTGCGCGCGTCGATCAGGAAAATCTGAAATACATGCCCACAAAATGGGCGATTTGCCCCCTTAACGGGCGCGACCCTGGGCATGCACCGCCTCGACGCACAAGGCGACCTGCTCGGGATCGACATCCGGCAACACCCCGTGGCCGAGATTGAACACATGCCCCGGGCCCGCCCCGAAATCCGCCAGGACCGCCGCCACCTCGGCCCGCAGCCGCTCGGGCGGCGCGTAGAGCGCAAGCGGATCGAGGTTGCCTTGCAGGGCGACGCGATCCCCGACCCGGGCGCGGGCGGCGGCGAGCGAGGTCATCCAATCGAGGCCCAGGGCGTCGCAGCCGGTATCGGCCAGGGCCTCGAGCGAGCCGCCCCCGCCTTTGGTGAAGATCACCACCGGCACCGCCCGCCCCTCGCGGTGGCGTAGCAAGCGCGCCACGACCTCGGCCATGGGATCGCGCGAATAGCGCAGGAAGTGCGCGGGTGCCAGGCTCCCGCCCCAGGTGTCGAAGAGCATCAAGGCCTGGGCGCCGGCCTCGACCTGGGCGTTGAGATAGGCGCCGACGGCGGCAACGAGAACGTCGAGAAGGCGCGCGAGCGTCTTCGGGTCGTCGAACAGCAGCCCTTTGATGCGCCGGAACGTGCTGCTGCCCTGACCCTCCACCATATAGGTGGCGAGCGTCCAGGGCGAACCGGAAAACCCGATCAAGGGACAGGCGCCGTCGAGCGCGTGCCGCGCTTGTCTCACGGTCTCCGGCACGTAACGCAACTGCGCGCCGGGATCGGGCACCTTCAGGGCCGCGACGTCGTGCGCGTCCCGGATCGGGCGCGCAAAGCGCGGCCCCTCGCCCTCGCTGAACGACAGCCCAAGCCCCATGGCGTCCGGGATCGTGAGGATGTCGGAGAACAGGATGGCGGCATCCAGGGGGAAGCGGCGCACCGGCTGGAGCGTCGCCTCGCAGGCCAGTTCCGGCGTCTGGCACAGGGCCATGAAGGACCCGGCCTGGGCGCGCAACGCCCGGTACTCCGGCAGGTAGCGGCCGGCTTGGCGCATGAGCCACACCGGCGTCATGTCGACCGGCTCGCGCATGAGGGCGCGCAGGAGGCGGTCGCTACGGCCTGGATCCCGGGCCGTCATGCGTCCAGGTAGTCCAGAATTCCTTCGGCCGCCTGCCGCCCCTCGTAGATCGCCGTCACCACCAGGTCCGAGCCGCGCACGGCATCGCCGCCGGCAAAGACCGGGGCACGGCTCGTCTGAAACCGATAGGGGGCGTTCTCCGAGGCCTTGATGAGACCGCTCGTCTCGGTCTCGACGCCGGCCTCGGCGAGCCACTCGGGGGGGCTTGGCCGGAACCCGAACGCGAGAATGACCTCATCGGCGGGAATGACCTCCTCGCTCCCGGGCACGGGTTCCGGGCGCCTGCGCCCGCGCGCATCCGGCGGTCCGAGCGCGGTCGCGATCACCCGCACGCCCTCAACACGCCCGTCCCCGACGATCGCGACCGGGGCACGGTTCCACACAAACGTCACCCCCTCCTCCTTGGCGTTGGCGACCTCCCGACGCGAGCCCGGCATATTGGCCTCGTCGCGCCGATACACGCAGGTGACCGACGCCGCCCCTTGGCGCAAGGCCGTGCGATTGCAATCCATGCCCGTGTCCCCGCCGCCCAACACCACGACCCGCCGGCCCTTCATGTCGGTGTAGGGCTCCTCCCCATCCGGATAATCCAATTGCCGGCGGCCCACGGCGGTCAAATACGGAAGCGCCTTGTGCACACCGGGCAGGTCCTCGCCTGGAAAGCCGCCGGTGAGCGGCGTATAGGCGCCCGTGCCGACGAACACCGCGTCGTAATCCCGCAAGAGGTCGGCAAACGGCACGTCGGTGCCGATGCGCGTATTCAGGACGAAGCGGATACCCATGCCCTCGAACACCTTGCGGCGGATGCGCAGCACCTCCTTCTCGAGCTTGAAGGCGGGAATGCCGAAGGTCAAAAGGCCCCCGATCTCGGGGTACTGGTCATAGACCACCGCCTGCACCCCGTTGCGCGCCAGCACATCGGCGCAGGCAAGCCCCGCAGGCCCCGCGCCGACGATCGCGACCCGGCGTCCGGTCGCCACGACCCCGCTCAGGTCGGGCCGCCACCCCTGGGCATAGGCCTCGGTGAAGATATAGCGTTCGACCGAGCCGATGGTCACCGCGCCATAACCGCTGTTGAGGGTGCAGGCCCCCTCGCACAAGCGGTCCTGGGGGCACACGCGGCCGCACACCTCGGGCAAGCTGTTGGTGCGGTGCAGCAACTCGACCGCCTCGATGAGATTGCCCTCGGAAATCAACTTGAGCCAGTTGGGGATGTAATTGTGGACCGGGCAGCGCCATTCGCAGTACGGATTGCCGCAACCGAGGCAGCGCCCGGCCTGCTCGGCCGCCTGCGCGGCATCGAAGCGCCCGTAGATCTCGCGGTAATCGTGCAGGCGCACGACCACGTCGGTCTTCTCGGGATCCTTGCGCGGCTGCTCGAGAAACTGAAAAAGATCCGCCATCACTGGCTCTCCACGAGCAGGGCGTCGAGGCGCACGGCCTTGGGCTTCACGAGCCACAAGCGCGCGGCGACCTCCGGCCAATCCTGGAGGAGTGCCCGCGCGCGCGCGCTCTGGGTCAGCTCGAGATACTCGCTGATGCGCGCGCGCGCGAAGGTCTGATACGCCTCCATGGGTTCGGCCACGACGCGATGGATATCCACGAGATCGTGATTGTAGCGATCGGCGAAGGTCCCGTGCTCGTCGTAGACGAAGGCAAAGCCGCCGGTCATCGCCGCCCCGAAATTCCATCCGGTCTCGCCGAGCACGATGACACAGCCGCCGGTCATGTACTCGCAACCATGATCCCCGACACCCTCGACGATCGCGACCGCGCCGCCGTTGCGGACCGCGAAGCGCTCGCCGGCGATGCCCGCGGCGAAGAGGCGGCCCCCGGTCGCCCCGTACAGGCAGGTGTTCCCGATAATCGCCGCCTCATGACTGGCAAAGACCGCGTCGCGCGGCGGGTACAGGACGATCTGGCCCCCGGCCATTCCTTTGCCGACATAGTCGTTGGCGTCGCCCTCGAGTTCGATATCCAGCCCCGGCGCATTGAACGCACCCAGGCTCTGGCCGGCGGAACCGGTCAGGCGCAAGGTGATGGTCCCGGGCGGCAGCCCGTGCGCCCCGTAGCGGCGCGCGATCTCGCCGGACAACCGCGCCCCGATCGCGCGATGGACGTTGCGGATCTCGTAGGGCAAGACCACCGGGTCGCGCGTGGCAAGCGCGTGAAACGCGTCCTTCTGGATGCGCTCGGCGAGCTCGCCCTTGTCGAACGGCGGGTTGCGCTCCGTCAGACAGCGCTGCGGGCGCTTGGCATCGACACCCGCGTCCGACACGATGTCGGCGAGCCGCAAGGCCCGTTGCCGCTCGGTGAGCCCGGGGCGGAGCACCAAAAGGTCGGTGCGCCCGATGATGTCATCGAGACTCCTCGCCCCGAGAACGGCAAGCCATTCCCGCACCTCTTCGGCGATGAAGCGGAAATAGTTCATGACCATCTCCGGGAGCCCGTGGAAGTGCGCCTGGCGCAGGCGTCCGTCCTGGGTCGCGATGCCCGTTGCGCAATTGTTCAAGTGACAGATCCGCAAATACTTGCATCCGAGGGCCACCATCGGGCCGGTCCCGAAACCGAAGCTCTCGGCCCCGAGGATCGCGGCCTTGATGACGTCGAGCCCGGTCTTCAGACCGCCGTCGGTCTGCAGGATGACCTTGTCGCGCAGGCCGTTCGCGCGCAGGGTCTGATGGGTCTCGCTCAGACCGAGTTCCCAGGGCGTGCCCGCGTACTTGACCGAGGTCAGAGGGCTCGCGCCGGTCCCGCCGTCGTAACCGGAGATCGTGATATGGTCGGCGTAGGCCTTCGCGACCCCGGCCGCGATCGTGCCGACGCCGGGACCCGAGACGAGCTTCACCGACACCCGCGCGGTGGGGTTGACCTGCTTCAGGTCGAAGATGAGCTGCGCTAAGTCCTCGATCGAATAGATATCGTGGTGCGGCGGCGGGGAAATCAGCGCGATGCCGGGCTTCGAGCAGCGCAGCCGGGCGATCATCTCGTTGACCTTGTGGCCCGGGAGTTGCCCCCCCTCGCCGGGCTTCGCGCCCTGCGCGATCTTGATCTGCAGCATGTCCGCGTGCACCAGGTAGTGCGGCGTGACGCCGAAGCGCCCCGAGGCCACCTGCTTGATCTTCGAGGTCTTGAGGGTCCCGTAGCGCGCTGGATCCTCGCCCCCCTCGCCGGAATTGGAACGCCCGCCCAGGGTGTTCATGGCCACCGCCAGGGCCTCGTGCGCCTCCGGCGATAGGGCCCCGAGGCTCATGCCCGCCGAGTCGAAGCGCTTATAGAGGGCATTCGCCGGCTCGACGTCCGAGAGCGCAAGGCGCGTGCAGTCCTCGCGCAGGCCGATCAGATCGCGGATCATGGCGGAGGGTCTGTCGTTCACGAGCCGCGCGTAACCCTTGTAAAGCTCGTAGTCCCCGGAACGCACGGCGTCCTGCAAGGTCTGCACGACATCCGGGTTGTAGGCGTGGTATTCGCCGCCGTGGATGTACTTGAGGAAGCCGCCCTGGCGGATCGCCTTGCGCGCATTGAAGGCCTCGCGCGCGAGGCGCTCGCCGTCGTCTGCGAAATGCGCGAAGGTGCTGCCCCCTAGGCGGCTCACGGTCCCGCGAAAGCACAGATCCACGATCTCATCGGCGAGGCCGATGGCCTCGAACAGCTGCGCCCCGCGATAACTCGCGACCGTCGAGATCCCCATCTTGGACAGGATCTTCAAGAGGCCCTTGTTGATCCCCTTGCGGTAATTGCGCACCGCCTGGTCCTCGTCCGGCCCGTTGATCTCGTGCGTGCGCACGAGATCGGCCACGACCTCATAGGCGAGATAGGGGAATACCGCGGTCGCCCCGTAGCCGATGAGGCAGGCGAAATGGTGGGGATCGCGAGCCGTGCCGGTCTCGATCACGATGTTCGCCTGGCAGCGCAGGCCCGAACGCACGAGCGCGTGATGGACCGCCCCGACCGCGAACAGGGCATGGATCGGGCGGCGACTCGCGTCGATATCCCGGTCACTCAAGAGCACGATCACGGCCCCCGCGCGCACGGATGCGACCGCATCCGCGGCGAGCTTCTCGATCGCCGCTTGCAGAGAACAGGCCTTGGGGTCGTACTGCAGACTCAGGCGTGCGAGGGGATATTCACGGTCCTCGCGCAAGCGCGCGAATTTGCAGCGGCTCAAAACCGGCGAGTGCACCTCGAGTCGGCGCGCATGGTCCGGGGTCTCCTCGAACAGGTTGCGCTCGGGCCCGAAGCTCGTGTTGAGCGACATGACGATCGCCTCGCGCAAAGGATCGATCGGGGGGTTCGTGACCTGCGCGAACTGCTGGCGAAAGTAATCGTACAGCGGGCGCGTGACGCGCGACATCACCGCCATCGGGGTGTCATCGCCCATCGAGCCCGTCGCCTCCTGCCCGTCCTCCGCCAGCACCCGGATCACCTGGTCGCGTTCCTCGAAGGTGACCTGGAAGAGCTTCTGGTGCACGGCAAGCGAAGGCTCCGTGGGGCCGAGGCGCGCGCGCTCGCGGTCCTCGGGCTCGCCCGCGAGATGGCGGGTGTGCTCGGCGAGCCAGCGGCGATAGGGCTGGCGATGCGCAAGGCGCGCGTCGATATCCCGCGGCAGAAGGATTTGGCCGGTGGCGGTATCGACCGACAACAGCTCGCCGGGGCGCAGCCGGCCCTTGGCGACGATCTCCTCGCTGGCGTAATCGTGCACGCCGATCTCGGAGGCGATGGTCATGTGGCGATCGCGGGTCACGAGCCAGCGCGCGGGCCGCAAGCCGTTGCGATCCATGACGCAGGAGGCGTAACGACCGTTGGTGAAGACGATGCCGGCCGGGCCGTCCCACGGCTCCATGTGCATGGCATGAAACTCGTAGAACGCGCGCAGATCGGCGTCCATCGTCGGCACGTTCTGCCAGGCGGGCGGAATCAGGAGCCGCATGGCGCGGAAGTACTCGGCCCCGCCCGCCAAGAGCGCCTCGAGCATATTGTCGAGGCTCATCGAGTCGGAACCGGACTGCGAGACCAGGGGATAGGCGTCACGAAGCGGGATGCGCGTCGAGGTGAGCGTGTGGGCGCGCGCGAGCGACCAGGAGCGGTTGCCCTGGATGGTGTTGATCTCACCGTTGTGCGCGAGGTGCCGGAAGGGCTGCGCGAGGCGCCATTCCGGCCAGGTGTTGGTCGAAAAGCGCTGATGGAAGAGGCAGATGCCGGACGCGAAGTCCGCGGCCTTCAGGTCCGGATAGAACACCGGCAGATAGGCCGGCATCACCAGGCCCTTGTAGGACAGGAGCCGGGTCGAGAGGCTCGCCACGTAGAAGTCAGGGTCCTCGGGCTCCAGGCGTTGTTCGCAACGGCGATGGACGAGATAGAGCTTCGCATCGGCAAGCTCGAGGTCGGTCTCGGGGTTTGCCAGAAACAGCTGTTCGATGCGCGGCCGGGTCTCCTGGGCCTCCTGGCCGAGCGCCGCGACATCGACGGGCACCGGGCGAAAACCGAGCACCGTGAAGCCTGCGCGCGCGCACTCCTCCGCGAGCACGGCCCGGGCCGTCTCGGCGCGCGCGGCGTCTTGCGAGAGGAACAGCATGCCGGTGGCATAGCGCGCCGGGAGCGCCATGCCGGCCTCGTGCGCGACGCGCCGCAAAAACGCATCGGGGGTCGCAAGCAGAAGCCCGCTGCCGTCGCCGCTCTTGCCGTCAGCGGCGATCGCGCCGCGGTGCGTCAGGCGCGAGAGCGAGCCGATCGCGGTCTGCACGAGCTGCGCGCTCGGCTGACCGTCGAGGTGCGCGATCAGCCCGAATCCGCAGGCATCCTTCTCGAACTGGGGACGGTACAGGCCCGTCGGCTGTGGTGATGATGTCACGTCAGGGTTGGCTGAAAACTGTCGCAAAAAGGGCATCGAGTATACTGCCTCGATACCAGGGATTCAACGAAGAGTCACTCCTCTTTAATCAGGCCGCCAACAGCGCCGCCAGTTCCTCCGGCGGGACGTCGCCCGTGAGAAAGGCCTCGCCCAGGGCGCGCAGCAACACCAGGCGCAAGAGCCCGCCTTGCGCCTTCTTGTCGACGGCCATGAGCGCGAGGAAGCGCTCGGTGGCAAGCTCGGGCGGGCGGACGGGAAGCCCCGCGGCCGCGATCAGGCGCGTGAGGCGCCGCACGTCGGCCTCGGGGATGAGGCCGAGCCTCTGCGAGAGCCGGGCCGCCATCACCATGCCCGCCGCCACGGCCTCGCCATGGAGCCAGCGGCCGTAGCCCACGCCCGCCTCAATGGCGTGCCCGAAGGTGTGGCCGAAGTTCAAAAGCGCCCGGGAGCCGGCCTCCCGCTCGTCGGCGGCGACCACGCGCGCCTTGCTGCGGCACGAGGTCTCGATCGCGAACCGCAAGGCGTCCTCGTCGCGCGCGCGCAGAGCCTCCATGTGATCCTCGAGCCACGCGAGAAACAGGGCATCCCCGATCGCGCCGTACTTGATGACCTCGGCCAGGCCCGCCGAGAGCTCGCGGTCGGGGAGGCTTGCGAGGGTCGTTGTGTCGATCACGACCGCGCGCGGCTGATAGAAGCTGCCGATCATGTTCTTGCCGAGCGCGTGATTCACGCCGGTCTTGCCGCCGACCGAGGAGTCCACCTGCGCCAACAAGGTGGTCGGGACCTGCACGAAGGGCACGCCGCGCTGATACACGGCGGCGGTGAAGCCGGTGATGTCGCCGACGACGCCGCCGCCGAGGGCGAAGAGCGTGGTCTCGCGATCGCACCGGGCGGCAAGCAGGGTCCCGACGATCGTGTCGATGGTCGCGAGCGCCTTTTGCGCCTCCCCGTCTTCGAGGATCACGACCACCGGGTCGTAGGCGGACAGGGCGCGCTTCAGGGGCTCGAGATAGAGCGGCGCGACCACGGTGTTGGTGATGATCGCCGCGCGCAGCGAGACCACCGGCTGCGCCAGCAGGCGGCCCTCCTCGAGAAGGCCCGGGCCGATGTGAATGGGGTAGCCTCCGCCCGGGAGGTCAAGCGTCAGGGTCGACAGCATCGAGGGTCCTCAGTCCGCAGGCAATGAGCCGCGCCGCCGCTTGCGGCGAGCGCCGGTGCGTGCCGACGATGAGATCGGCGAGCGCGCGATAGAGCGGCTCGCGCTCATGATACAGCGTTTCGAGACGCGCGCGGGGGTCATCGGTCTTCAGGAGCGGGCGGCCGCGGTCCTTGCGCACGCGTTCCCAGAGGGTTGCGCAGTCGGCCTCCAGGTAGACGACGGCGCCGCGGGCCTTCAGGAGCCGGCGATTGCCCTCGGCGAGGATCGCGCCCCCGCCGGTGGCGAGCACGATGCCGGGGCGCGCCGTCAGCTCCTCGAGCATGGCGCTCTCCCGGCGCCGGAATCCATCCTCGCCCTCGACTGCGAAGATGAGCGTGATATTGGCCCCCGTGCGCCGCTCGATCTCCTGGTCGCAGTCGCAGAACGTCCGGCCGAGATCGGCGGCGAGACGCCGCCCGATCGTCGACTTACCGACCCCCATGGGCCCGATCAGGAAAATGCCGCCGCGCGCGTCCATGGCGATCGTATGCCAGGGACGGCGCGCGAAATCAACCCGACTGCAGCGACAGCGACGGCGCCAGGATGCGCGGCGTCAGGAAAATGAGCAGCTCCGTACGGGTGTTGTCCACGTTCGTGTTGCGGAACAGATAGCCGATCAACGGGATATCTCCGAGGAGCGGCACCTTGGTGACCGTGTGCAGGCGGCTGTTCTGATAAATGCCGCCGATCACCACCGTCTGGCCGTTGTTCACGAGCACCTGGGTCTTGATGCTTTTCTCGTCCAAGGTCCCCGCGGTCGCGTTCGCGAAGCTGTTGTCGGTGATCTTCACGCCCATGATGATGCGGTTGTCGGGCGTGATCTGCGGCGTGACCGACAGACCCAGGACCGCCTGCTGGAGCATGCTCTGCCCGAAACCGAGGTTGAAGAACTGCTCCTGGCCCTGTTTGATCGAGGCCTTCTGGTCGTTGGCCGTGATGAGCCGCGGGCTCGAGATGATCTTGCCCTTGTTCTCCGCCTGCAAGGCCGACAGCTCGAGGTTCAGGAGGTTGTTGTTCGCGAGTTTCGCGATCGTGAGCGCGAAGGTCGCGGGCAAGGTCGTGCCGATCCCGTTCGACGGCAGGTTCACGTTGAAGGCCCCGAGCGAGGTGCTGGACAACGTGCCAGCCTTCGAGCCCGGCATGCCCGAGGACCCGGAATTGACGCATTGGGCCGCGGGGCAGGTCGAGATGTTCGTCGACGGCGTGCTGTAGGAGTAGTTGAGGCCGAGCTGCGCGCCGAGGCTCTTGTTGAACCCGTCGTTCGCCTCGACGAGGCGCGCCTCGATCAACACCTGGCGCACGGGCCGATCGAGCTTCGCGATCAGGCGGCGAATGGCGCGGATGCGCTGCGGCGTGTCCTGGATGATGAGCGAGTTCGTGCGCTTGTCGACCGTCACCTGGCCGCGCTTGGACAAGAGCGAGGTCGTCTGCGTCAGGGCCTTGCTGTAGCTGACCGAGCTAAACGGCATCGCCGGCCCCGACGGCCCCACCGTCCGCGTCGATTTGAGGACGTTCGCGATCTGCGAGGCCTTGGCGTAATTCAGACGGACGAGGACCGTCTCCAAGGGCTCGAGCTTGCGCGCCGCGGCCGCGGCCGCCAGGTGGGCCTGCTCCTGTTTCGCGAGCTGCGCCGCCGGCGCCACCATGATGATGTTGCCGGTGCGCTGCATGCCGAGGTTTTCCATCTTCAGGATCAGGTTCAGCGCCTGCTTCCACGGCACCGCGTGCAATTCGAGGGTGAGCTTTCCGTGCACGGCGCCCGTGGTCACGAAATTGAGCCCGCTGAAGTTCGCGAGCACCTGCAAGGCGGCACGCACCCCGATGTGCTGGAAATTGAGCGTGATCTTGCGGCTCGCGAAGCGGTGTTTCTTGCGCTCCATGGCGCGATACACGTGGTGCGGGATGGGCGTCACCCGCAACAGGAAGGTGCGCCCCGCCTGATAGCCGACTTGGTTGTAGTGGCCGTAGGCGTGCAGCACCATGCGCGTGTTGCGCCGATCCTGGAAGGTGCGGATGGTGTCCACCGGGGTCGCGAAATCAGTGACCACGAGGCGGCGCTCCTGGGCGCGCGTGACGTGCGTGTCATGGAAGGTCAACACGATGCGGTGGCCGCGATTGTGCACGCTCGTGGCGACGTTGGAGCTCGACAAGCGCACCTCGAGCTTGGCCGCGCCGTTGCGCCCGCGATGGAAGTGGATGGCGCGGATCCGGTAGCGCCCGAGCTGACTCGGCTTGGGCGGCAAGACCGGGGTGCGGGGCTTCGGCACCTGCGCCTGCGCGATGCGCAGATTGGGGCTCGCCACCACGACGTTCAGGGCGTGCGGGCGGACGTAGGCGCGATAGGCGGCCGAATTGACGAGCCGGATGACGACGCGCGTCATGTGGTTGGCCTCGACCGCGGTCACGCCTTGCACGTCCCCCTGCCCCACGTGCAGATGGTTGAGCGGCGTGCTCAAGGCCGTGTCCGGCATGTCGAGGACGATCATGGCGGGCTTCGTGAGCACGAAGGCCGAGGGGGCCTTGGGGCGATGGCGGGTCACGAAGTGCAGCTCGATGCGATTGCCCGGGAACGCAAAGAAGCTCATGTTCGTGAGCGCGTTGCCCGCGGCCTTGCGGCGTGCGGGCAGCTGCATGATGGCCGGGCGCGCCTGCGCGGGGCCCGCGGGGCGCTTGGCCCCCACCGCGATGCCGGGCAATAGGGCGTTGTAACCGTAGGCCGTGCGCACGAGCTTCAGGGACCCCTTTTTGCGGAGCAGGATGTCGACATCGACGCCCTTGCCATGATCCGCGAGATACGGGTACACCCCCTTCACCTCGCCGCTACCGGCCAAGTCCTTGACGAGCGGCCCGAGGCGGGTATGCCTCAAGACCACGCGCAGGACGCGCCCGTGATGGAGGGTCTGCCCCCGGCCGTGGCGATGGCCGCGGATCACGAGCCGCAGGGCCGGGGCCCGCGAGGTCGCGGCCCAGGACAGCCCGGTGAGTGTGGCGGCATGGGCCAAGGCCGTCGCGAACACCGCGACGACAAGGGTCGCGAGCGCTTTCTTGATCATGGTAAGACTCCCTTCATCACTTGATATCCAAGCTCGCCGGCTGTTTGACCCAGCCGGTCGGGCCGGCCACGGTCTCCACAACGGAGAGTTTCTTGGGGGTTATGCGAACGACCTTGCCGTAATGCCGGCCCATCAACATCCCCACGCGCACGCGATAGGACGAGCCGTCCGGCGTCATCACGACGGCCCAGAGATGGGGGCCCGCGGCGAGCGTGCCCACCATGGTGAGGGCATCGAGCGGATAGTGCTGGAGGGGACCCTTGGGCAGGTTATGGTAAGGATTGGGGCTACGCGCCGGCAGGCGCATGGCAAACGGCTCGAAGGGGTCGACGCGCCCGCGCATATGGAACGCGACGAGCTTCGGCGGCTTGATCTTCGGCACCGGCTTCACCGGCGGGTGATAGCCGGCCGCGGCGGTCGTCACGAAGTGCTCGAGCGCGCTCATGCTGTTCTGGCCCCCGGAGCATCCGCCGAGCAAGAGACCCGCGGCCACGGCCGCCACGACACGCGTCCTCATTTGCGGACCACCCGGTGCTTGAGATAGCGGTAGGTGCGCGCCGTCATCGACATGGTGAGCAGGTCTCCCTTTTTCGCGGCGATCTTCACGTCGCCAAGCGTCACGATCCGCGGCAAGGCCGCGATGTCGCCCACGAAACGGCCGAGCTGGCCGTAGGTGCCGGCGACCGTCAGGCGGATCGGAAGCAGGGCATAGAAGTCCTTCGGCACCTCGCCTTCGGGCTTCAGGAGCACGAACTTCAGGCCCGTGCTCTTGCCGGCGCGCGTGACCTCGGTCACGAACTCCGGCATATGGGTGGTGTCCGGCAGCTCCTGCAGCAGCCCGCCGAACAGGGCCTTCATCTTCTTCATCTGCTGCTCGTAGGCCGGCAGGTCATCGGCCTCGGTGCGCTCGTGAACGAATTGCTGCTTCAGGACCTGCTCCTGGTGGCGCAGCTGGTTGTCCTCCGTGATCTGTCCGCGGATGAAAAACCAATAGCCGAGGACCAACAGCAGGACGCATGACAAGCCCGCGCCGACCACCTTGGCCGAGTAAGGCGCCGCCGCCAGATTGTTGAGATCGACGGTCTTCAGTTCCTCGAGGGTTTGCTGCCACTCCACGGTTATCTCCTCACCACCGGATGCGCCTTCTTCTTCGGCGGCATGCCCTTGCCCTGGACCGCGAGCTTGAAATCGCTCAGCCGCTCATTGCCCGCCTTCACCACATTGATGACGTTCAAGACCGGGTTCATGAACCACGGCGAGCCCGAAAGGCGGCGCATGAACTCCGAGATCCGCTCGTTCGACTGCGCGACGCCTGCGATCGTAAAGGCCTGGCCCTTCTCGGTGACCGCCGTCAGATAGACGCCCGCGGGCACCGCGAGCGCTAGTCCATTGAAGCTGTGCACGATCTGCATGCGGTCCATCTGCAACCGCTCGATCACGTGCATGCGCGACAAAAGCGCCGCGCGCGCCTTCTTGATCAAGGCGATCTTGTGGATTTGGGTATTCATGAGCCCGATCTGCTGCTGGAGGTAGCCGTTGCGGGCCTGCTGATGGGTCACGAGCGAACCGAGCTGCAGATGGACATAGAAAAGCACCAGCAGCACGCCGACCCAGGCAAGCGCCGTCAGACGCAAGAGCTGGCCCTCGCGTTCCTTGCGCCGTTGCTCGCGCCACGGCAGGAGATTCAGGCGCATCATAGCGCGAAACTCCGCAACGCGAGCCCGCAGCCGACCATGAGCGACGGGGTCTCATTTGTGAAAATCTGCGGCTTGATGCGCGACGAGAGGCTCATGCCGGCGAACGGGTTGGCGACCGCCGCCGGCACGCCGAGGCGGCTCGCGATCCGCTTGTCGATGCCCGGGATCTGGGCGCAGCCCCCGGCGAGCAGAATGAGGTCGACGGCGTTGAAGGGGCTCGAGGAGTAAAAAAACTGCAGGGCGCGCATCACCTCCTGACACAAGGCCTCCGTGAACGGCGCCAGGACCTCGGACTCGTAGTTGTTGGGCAGGCCCCCCTGCTTCTTGGCAAGCCCCGCCTCCTCGTACGACAGGCCGTAACGGTGCTGGATCTCCTCGGTGAGCTGGCGCCCGCCGAAACTGTGCGAGCGGCTGTAGACCGAGCGCTTGTCGTGCATGACGTTCAGGGTCATGGTGGTGGCACCGATGTCGTAAACCGCGACCGTCTTCTCAAGCCCCCCGCCGGCCATGTGTTCGGCGATGAGCGCATAGGCGTTCTCCATCGCGTAGGTCTCGATGTCCACGATCTGGGCCTGGTAACCGTGTGTCTGGATCACGGCCAGATAGTCGTCCACGACCTCCTTGCGGCAGGCTGCGATCAGCACCTCCACCTCCTCGGCGTTGTCCTCGGCCGGCCCCAGCACCTGGAAATCGAGATTCACCTCGTTCAGCGGATAGGGGATGTAATGCTCGGCCTCCATCTCGATCTGGGTCTGGAGCTCGGTCTCCGTGAGCCCCGCCGGCATGCGCAGGGACTTGCTGATGGCCTGGGTGGCGGCGACCGCGACCGCGACGTGCCGCAGCCGCGTGCCCGAACGCTTGATGGCGCGGTCGATGGTCGCCGCCACCTGTTCGATATCGGCGATCGCGCGCTCGACGATCGCGTTCTGCGGCAGGGGCTCCACCGCGTAACGCTCCACGCGATACTGGTTCTGGTTTCGGCTCAACTCCAGCACCTTGATCGACGACGTACTGATGTCCAGGCCGACGAGCGGCGGGGTTTTGCGGTTGAGTAGAGCCAATTTCCTCCCTTTTCCCGGAACTTATGCCCGGTAAATCGCTCTTTAGATGAGCTTAACTGACTATAGATCACGAAATGCCGCGGTGACAAATACTCTTTGGGGGTCGCGGTGTTTCGCCTTATACTTGGGACATTCCTGCGGATCGAGACTTTATGGACCCTACACGCACGCCCGGAGGGCCATTGCGGCGCCGGCTCGGATTTCGGTTGCTCATCCTCTTCTTCGGGCTGTTCGCCGCCGGCGTGCTGGTCGCCGGAGTGACGGCCCTGGTGTTCGCGCCGACCCTCCCCTCGGTCCATGACATCACGAAAAAGCGCCTGCGGGCCCCGCTCCAGGTCCTGACGCGCCACGGCAAGCTCATCGCCCAGTTCGGGAACGAGGAGCGCATGCCCGTGACCTTGAAACAGGTCCCGCCGACGCTCGTCCAGGCGGTGCTCGCGGCCGAAGACAAGAACTTCTACACCAACCCCGGCATCGATCCCCTGGGCATCCTGCGCGCCGCGTGGGTCGATGTCGTGACGGGGCGCAAGGCCCAGGGCGCGAGCACCATCACCATGCAGGTCGCGCGCAACTACTTCCTCACCCCGAGGAAGACGTTCACGCGCAAGATCAAGGAGGTGCTGCTGTCCTTCAAGATCGCCCGGGAGCTCAGCAAGAACACCATCCTGACGCTCTATCTCAACAAGATCTTCCTCGGCAACCACGCCTACGGCTTCGGCGCCGCGGCCCACGTCTATTACGGCAAGCCCCTGAAAAAGCTCTCGCTCCCCGAACTCGCGATGCTGGCGGGCCTGCCGCAAGCGCCGTCGGCCGACAACCCGATCCAGCACCCGCACAACGCGCGCCGGCGCCGCCAATACGTGCTCCAACGCATGCGCGCCCTCGGCGACATCACCGCCGCCCAATACGCCGCCGCCAACGCCTCGCCGGTCGCGACGCGCGCCCATACCATTCATTATCAGGTGCACGCCCCCTACGTGGCGGAAATGGTGCGCGAGTATATGGTGAAGCACTACGGCAAGCACAAGACCTACGATGGCGGCTACCGCGTCTACACGACCCTGGGGGCGCGCGAGCAGACGGCGGCCGACCAGTCGGTGCGCGCGGGCCTTCTCGCCTACAACCGCCGCCACGGCTACTATGGGCCGACGGCCGTCGTGCCCTTGTCGGGTTCCGTCAGCCGCCACGCGCTCAATCACGACCTGAAACCCTATCAGACGGTGGGCGGCCTCGTGCCGGCGATCGTCACCGCCGTCGGCCACCACTCGGTCGAGGCCTACGACCTCGATCACCGCCGCGTGCGCGTGGGCTGGCCGGGGCTGCAGTGGGCCGCGCGCTTCGTCAGCGTCGACGCCGAGGGGCCGGCGCCCCGGAGTGCCTCCGATATCCTGGCCGTGGGGGATGTCGTGTACCTGCAGCACGAAGGCAAGGCGCGCTGGGCGCTGTCCGAGATCCCGCGGCCGTATGCCGCGCTCGTGTCCCTGCGCCCGGACAACGGTGCCATCGCGGCCCTCGTCGGCGGCTTCGACTTCTATCACGACAACTTCAACTCCGTGATCCAGGCTTACCGCCAGCCCGGCTCGAGCTTCAAGCCCTTCGTGTATTCGGCGGCGGTCGCCAAGGGCTATACCGCGGCGAGCCTCTTCAGCGGGGCGCCGGTGGTGGCGGTCAGCGGTCGCCACGGCGAGCTCTGGCGGCCGCACAACTATTCCGGGCATTTTCGCGGCTTGACGCGCATGCAGGTGGGACTTGCGCAATCCATCAACCTGGTCTCGATCCGGATCCTGCGCGCGGTCGGCATCCGCTACGCCGTGCACTATGCGGAGCGTTTCGGGTTCAAGTCCTCGCAGCTGCCCCACAGCCTCTCGCTGGTGCTCGGCAGCGCGACCCTGACGCCGCTCGAGATGGCGCGCGGCTACACGGTGTTCGCCAACGGCGGGTATCGTGTGCGCCCCTTCTTTATCCGTAAGATCGTGAACGAGGCCGGCAAGACCGTGTGGCGCGCCCACCCGGTCACGGTCCCGCCCCCGTCGGGAAGCGCGCTTGCGCCCGGCAACCCGCATTACGCGGTCCAGGCCATCAGCCCGCAAAACGCCTTTATCATGACCACGATGATGCAGGACGTGATCCGCTCGGGCACGGGCCAGCTCGCCCTGACCTTGCATCGCCGGGATCTCGCCGGCAAGACCGGGACCTCGAACCACGAACGCAACGCCTGGTTCTCGGGCTTTAGCCCCTATCTCGAGACCACCGTCTGGGTCGGTTTCCCGGTGCCGAAATCGCTCGGCAGTTACGAGGTCGGCGCGCACGCGGCCTTGCCGATCTGGGTCCAGTACATGGGCGGGGCGCTTGCCGGACGGCCGGACACGCCGTTCACGAAACCCAAGGGGATCGTGACCGCGACCATCAATCGCGTGACCGGACTGCGCTGCCGGCGTTCGAACCCGCAGGCGATGCGCGAATACTTCATCAAGGGGACGGTGCCCGGCCGCAGGCCCGCCCTGCACAGCCAGTTCGGACCGGTCACGCCGCTCCCGGCGCAGGCGGTCCGCAGCCATGGGCTTTTCTGAATGGGACGTCACACCAGGCGCGCGAGCAGCGGCCGGAAATCCGAGGCCGTGAACCGCCAAAAGATCGTCGTCGAGGCCGCGCGCATCATGGCCGACGAGGGGGTGCGCGATTACCAGAGCGCAAAACGCAAGGCCGCGCACCGCCTGAGCCTGCCGGAGACCAAGAACTGGCCGGGCAACGCCGAGATCGAGGCGGCCATGAAACAACACCTCGAGCTGTTTCATCAGGACTGGCCGCAAACCCTCAGGGCCTTGCGCGAGAGCGCGCTCGAGGCCATGACGCTCTTGCAGGAGTTCGCGCCGCAACTCGTGGGCGAGGTCTTGAGCGGGGCCGCGACGCGCTTCTCCGAGGTGCAGCTGCATCTCGCGGCGTCGTCCCCCGAGGACGTCGGCCTGTTTCTGTCAGGCCACGGCATCCCCTTCGACCTCGAGGACCGGCGCCTGCGGTACAACGACGACCGCGTCGCCTCCGTGCCGGTCTTCCGGTTCGTGGCCGGCGACACCCCGTTCGCGCTCTATGTCTTGAGCCGCGAGGCCGTGCGCGAACTCCCCTTGTCCCCGGTCGACGGCCGTCCGATGCACCGCGCGACCCGGCGCGAGCTCGCGGCACTCATCGCGCCCGACGCCCCGTGAGCCGCGCGCGATTTCGCGGCCCCGGCATCTGTTAGAATAAGCCGCCCTCATCACCGAGATCTCGTCGTGAAATCGCGAATTGCCGCCCTCTTGAAGGAAGCCGTCGACGCGCTCGTGGCAAGCGGCCGCCTGCCGGTCGACGTGCCCGCTCTCACGCTCTCGCGCCCGCGTGAGGAGCGCTACGGGGATTTCGCGACCAACTTCCCGCTGCTGGCCGCCAAGGCCGCGGGCACGAATCCGCGCGCGCTCGCCCTGGAGATGAAGGCCCGCGTCCCCTCCTCGCCGCTCATCGCGCGCCTCGAGGTCGCGGGCCCCGGCTTTCTCAACGTGTTCCTCGCGCCCGAAGCGACCTACGCGCTGCTGCCGGAGATCCTGGCGGCGGGTGAGGCCTATGGGCGCTTGCCGGCGCGCGCTCAACGCGTGCTCGTGGAATTCGTCTCGGCCAATCCGAACGGCCCCTTGCACGTGGGCCACGGGCGCGGCGCCGCCTACGGGGATTCGCTCGCGCGCCTTCTCGAATACGCGGGTTATGCGGTGCAACGCGAATACTACGTGAACGACGCCGGCCGCCAGATGGATATCCTGGCCTTGAGCGTGTGGCTGCGCTATCTGGAGATCGCGGGCGTGCCGGTGGCCTTCCCCGAGACCGGCTACCGCGGCGATTACGTGCGCGACATCGCGCGCGGCTTGCGCGACGAGGCGGGCGCGAGCCTCGAACGGGCCCCGGACGAGATCCTGATCGAGGACCCCTCGCTCACGCCCGACGCCCTGATGGATGTCTGGATCGCGCACCTGAAAACCGCCCTCGGCCGCCACTACGAGACGCTCCACGGCTTCGGCCTGCGCGCCATGCGCGCCGACATCGACGCCGACCTGGCGGCGTTCGGAGTCCATTACGACCGCTGGTACTCGGAACGCTCGCTCATGGACAACGGGGCGATCGAGCGCGCGCTCACGCGCCTGCGCGAGCACGGGGACCTCTACGAACAAGACGGCGCGCAATGGTTTCGCGCCAGCCGCTACGGGGACGAGAAGGATCGCGTCGTGGTGCGCGAGAACGGGGCCCCGACCTATTTCGCGTCCGACATCGCCTACCACCTGGAAAAGACCGAGCGCGGCTTCGACGTGCTGATCGACATCTGGGGCGCGGATCACCACGGCTATGTGCCGCGGGTGCGCGGGGCGCTTTCGGCCCTCGGCTGCGACCCCGAGCGCCTCGAGGTCCTGCTGGTCCAGTTCGCGATCCTGTATCGCGGCCAGGAGCGCGCGCAGATGTCGACACGCAGCGGGGATTTCGTCACACTACGGGCACTGCGCGAGGAGGTCGGGAACGACGCCGCGCGCTTCTTCTACGTTCTGCGCAAGAGCGATCAACACATGGACTTCGACCTCGATCTCGCCAAATCGCAGTCGAACGACAACCCGGTGTATTACGTGCAGTACGCGCACGCGCGGATCATGAGCGTGTTTCGCCAGCTGGCGGAGCGCGGAATGGTGATGCCGGAGCTCGCCTGCGCGGATTTCCGCCTTTTGGAGGCCCCCGAGGAACACGCCCTCCTGCGCCTCATCGCGCGCTTTCCGGAAGTGATCGAGACCGCGGCGGACGCGCGCGAGCCGCACCAGATCGCCTACTTCCTGCGCGAGCTCGCAGGCGCGCTGCACGCCGCTTACAACGCCCACCCCATCCTCACGGCCCAGGACGCCCTGCGCCAGGCGCGCCTTGCGCTCATCATGGCGGTGCGCCACGTGCTCGCAAACGGCCTGCGCATCCTGGGCGTGCGCGCGCCCGAGGCCATGTAATGGCGCGCAGGCGACCGGGCAACGGGGCGCCGCGCGGGGCAGCGGTCGCCATCGCCCTGGTGGCGGGATTGGTGCTCGGCGCGGTCTTGTACCACTTCGCGGCCCCAAGCCCCCGGGTCCGCGCAGCCCCCGCGCCCTCGGCGCCGAAAGGGAAACCGAACGCGCCCAAGGTGGCGGCACCGCCGCCCCCGCATCCCCCGAAGGGCCCGGCGCCGGGATTGCCGGCCGCGACGCAGTTCGACTTCTACACGCTCCTGCCTCGGATTCATCACCAAAAGGCCGCGAAGAGCCGCAAGGGCGCGCGCCGCGTCTTCCCGCACGCGCGATCTCATCCCGTCCGCGCGGAGGTCTTCGTGCCCGCGCACCGCGCACCGCGCGGCCGCGAGCTGCTCCAGGTGGCATCGTTCCCGACCCGCGGTGACGCCGAGCGTCTGCGGGCGCGCTTGAAGCGGCGGGGTTTGGTGGCTTTTATCGAAAAGGCGCGCGTCTCCGGGCGGCGGTTCTACCGCGTCCGGATCGGACCGCTCGGCCAAAAAACCGCGGCCAAGGATCGCCGTCTCGTCGATCGCTTGGGACTGAAGCCCCTGGTGTTGCACGTCCGTTAGGCGCTCGGGCGAACCGCCGGCGGGGGCACCGGACCCCCGGTCGCCGACGGTGCGCAAAGTTTTTCCCGCGGGGCGCAAAATCAAATTGCAATGCCGGGCAAACATGCCTATGATTCGCCCGATTCCACGGCACCGAAGGCGGCCGCCATTCTCTGTGAGCGATCCCATCGTTCTCAGATCACACGCTGACCGGGTGTGCACGGGAGCTACTTCAACGGGACTGCCGGCGACGAAGGTCGCGGAGTTCCTCGGTAACAGAATTGGAGGGCTTGCCCATGCGCTCACTGGGACATCAGATTGTGGCCGAGTTTTATGCGTGCGACAAAGCGCTGTTGAACGACGTCGCGTACATTCGGAACCACATGCTGGAGGCCGCCGAGAAGTCCGGCGCCACCATTGTCACCGAGACGTTTCACCACTTCTCCCCGCACGGCGTATCGGGTGCGGTCATCATCGCCGAGAGCCACCTCGCCATCCACACCTGGCCCGAGTACGGCTATGCGGCGGTCGACCTCTTTACGTGCGGCGACTCCGTGTCGGCGGAGGTCGGGTTCCATCACCTGCGCACCGCGCTCGCGGCCGGGCATGTGTCGACGATGGAGGTGCATCGCGGCCAGATCGACATGATGACCACCGAAGACGAGAAGCGACCCGCTATCAAACTCGTGGCCGGCAAGACCGGCTGACTCCAGGGACACCATGATCATCAAGACTCCGACGTCACACACCTTCGTGACCGGGGCGAGCGAAGGCTATACGCCGTTGAACGCCTTTGACGGCGCCTTGCTCGCCGCCGGCATCGGGAACACGAACCTCGTCAAGATGTCGTCCATCGTCCCACCAGGAACGCGCGAGGTGCCGGTGAGCGAACTCCTGCTGCCTCCGGGGGCGCTCGTCCCCGTGGCCTACGCCTCCATGGAATCGGACATTCCCGGGTCCATGATCTGCGCGGCGGTGGCGGCGGCCTGGCCCGCGGACCCGAGTCGGCCGGGGTTGATCATGGAGTATCACGCGCACGGCCATCGCGAGGACGCGGAGTCGGTGGTGCGGCGCATGGCCGAGGAAGGCATGCGCAAACGCGGGTGGGAGGTGCGCGCCCTGCAGGCGGCGGCGATCGACCACCGGGTGGCGAAGATCGGTTGCGCGTTCGCGGCTGTGGTCCTATGGGATCGGTAATGCCGCCGGGCGGCGACTGGTACACCGAGGAATGGGCGGGCCAGGGGTCGGCAATCTCCCTGAAGCTCGCGCGCAAGCTCCACGACGAGCAATCGCCCTATCAGCGCATCGAGATCTTCGAGACCGCCACCTTCGGCCGGCTCATGACCCTCGACGGGCTCGTGATGGTCACCGATCGCGACAACTTCGTGTACCACGAGATGATGTCCCACCCGGCCCTCTACACGCACGATCGCCCGCGGCGCCTGCTGATCATCGGGGGCGGTGACTGCGGGACGCTGCGCGAGGTCCTGAAGCACGACGAGGTCGAGCACGTCGATCAGGTCGAGCTCGATGAGCGCGTCACGCGCGTCTCCGAGCAGTTCTTTCCCGAACTGTGCGCGGCCAACACGGATGCGCGCGCGCACCTCCACTTCCAGGACGGGATCCGGTGGGTGAAGGAGGTCGCGCCCGCCTCGTACGACGTGATCATCGTCGACTCGACCGACCCGGTGGGGCCCGCGGCCGGGCTCTTCGGGCCGGCCTTCTACGCCGATTGTCACCGGGCCCTGAAGCCCGAGGGACTGATCGTCGGCCAGAGCGAGTCGCCGTTGTTTCACGTCGACCTCATTCAGGCGATGCACACCCATCTGCGCGCAGCCGACTTCCTGGATGTCGCGACCCTGTCTTTTCCGCAGTGCACCTACCCCTCGGGCTGGTGGAGCGCGACGCTCGCGCGCAAGGACGCGACCCTTGCGGGCTTTCGGGAAGAGGACTGCCGAGACCGCCCATTCGCGACCCGGTATTATAACGACGGCATCCATCGCGCGGCCTTCGCGGCCCCGGAATTCCTCTTCAAGGCCCTCTTGTAAGGCCCGCGGCGGGCCCTAGCCAGGATTTTTCCGACCTCCAGTTGTTGGGTATTAGTGTTGTCTAATACCCAACATATTGATTTTTTCTCCTTGCGAACCCCCCGGTCGCTTGGGTAGACTGAAACCCCTGAAGCAGTAAGCCGGAGACCTGACAGCATGGAAAACGCGCAACCCTCCTCCCAGGCTTCCCACGACCCCGCAAGCGGCGCGCACAACGGCCTTCGGGTCATCCGCCGCAACGGTCACGCCACCCATTTCGACGACAGCAAGATCGCGATCGCGATCACCAAGGCCTTCCTCGCCGCCGAGGGCACGTCCGGGGCCGCCTCCGGCCGCGTGCGGGAGATCGTCGCCGGGCTCACCGCCCAGGTCGTGACGGCCCTCACGCGCCGCCTGCCGGGCGGTGGCACCGTGCACATCGAGGATATCCAGGATCAGGTCGAGCTTGCGTTGATGCGCAACGGCCATCACGAGGTCGCGCGCCGGTACGTCCTGTATCGCGAACAGCGCGCGCAGGCACGCGCCCAAGACCCGGCGGCGCCGAGCCCGTCCGTCCCCGATATCCACGTCCGCCTCGCCGACGGGCGCCTGGTGCCGCTCGATCACGCGCGCCTGCGCGCCTTCGTGGACGAGGCCTGCGAGGGCCTGCGCGATGTCTCCGCCGACGCCGTGTTCCAGGCCCTCGTGCGCAACCTCTTCGACGGCGTCGACGAGCGCGACGTGATGCAATCGGCGATCTTGAGCGCCCGCGCCTTGGTCGAGACCGAGCCCGACTATACCTATGTGAGCGCGCGCCTCTTGCTCGACGCCTTGAGGCGCGAGGTGCTGGGCGAGGCCTTGACCCATGCCGAGATGCGCGCCGCGTATCCAGACTATTTCGCGCGCTTCATCCGCGAAGGCATCGAGGCGGAACTGCTCGATCCGCGGCTCGCCGACTTCGATTGCGCGCGTCTTGGCCAGGCGCTCGATGCGGACCGCGACCTCCAGTTGACCTATCTCGGGCTGCAGACCCTGTATGACCGCTACTTTCTGCATCGCGACGAGCGCCGCATCGAACTCCCTCAGGCCTTTTGGATGCGCGTCGCCATGGGCCTTGCGCTGAACGAGATCGACCGCGAGGCGCGCGCCATCGAGTTCTACGAGATCCTGTCGCGGTTCGATTTCGTATCCTCGACGCCCACACTCTTCAATGCCGGCACCCTGCGCTCGCAACTCTCCTCGTGCTACCTGACGACGGTCTCGGACGACCTCGACGGGATCTACAGCGCGATCAAGGACAACGCCCTGCTCTCCAAATACGCCGGGGGACTCGGCAACGACTGGTCGCGGGTGCGCGCGCTCGGTGCGCGCATCAAAGGCACCAACGGCAAATCCCAGGGCGTCATCCCCTTCCTCAAGGTGGCGAGCGACACCGCGGTGGCGGTCAACCAGGGCGGGCGGCGCAAGGGCGCCGTGTGCGCCTATCTCGAGACCTGGCACCTCGATATCGAGGAGTTCCTGGAGCTGCGCAAGAACACGGGCGACGACCGGCGCCGCACGCACGACATGAACACCGCCAACTGGGTGCCCGACCTCTTCATGGAGCGGGTGCGCGCCGATGCCGAGTGGACCCTGTTCTCGCCGTCGGATACCGCCGACCTGCACGATGTCTACGGCCAGGACTTCCGCGCCGCCTACGAGCGCCACGAGGCGCGCGTGGCGCGCGGTGAATTGACGCTTTTCAAGAAGGTCCGCGCGCTCGACCTGTGGCGCAAGATGCTGTCCATGCTGTTCGAGACCGGACACCCCTGGCTCACCTTCAAGGACCCCTGCAATCTGCGCAGCCCGCAACGCCACATGGGGGTGGTGCACAGCTCGAATCTCTGCTGCATGACCGCCGATCAGCGCGTCGTGAGCGACCGCGGCCTTTTGACCGTCGGCGAGCTCTATGCGCTCGGCGGCGCCAACCGCGTACTCGGGCTGGACGGCGTCTACGACGCCTCGGAGATGCTCTTGCCGCGCCCCAACGCCCCCATCGTGCGCATCGACACGGTCGAGGGATACCGGCACAAGGTCACGCCGGACCACAAGGTGTGGGTCAAGGACCGCGGCTGGGTCGAGGCCCAACACCTGCAGATCGGGGACCACCTCCTGATCCAGCAGCGCGAGGGACTCTTCGGGCCGGTCCACAACCCCGAGATCGCGTTCGTCATGGGACTCATGACCGCAAGCGGCATCTACGGGCGCCACCGCGTGGTGATGGACGTCGAGACCGAGCATTTCGCCTACGTGGGCAAGGCGCGCGCGACGGCCGCGGACCCGGCCTGGCCGGCGGATCACAGCGATGAACGCGACCACGTCCATCTGCCGGTCCCCGACATGGTCTGGCGGGGCGACAAGGCGACCGTCTGCGCCTACCTGCGCGGCCTGTATCAAGCCGGCCATGGGGCCGTCAAGACCTTGGCGCTCGCCTCCTATGACCGCGCCTTCATCGGCGATCTGCAGATGGTCTGGGCCAACCTCGGGATCGAGACCCATATCCAGACCATCGAGAAGGACTACTGGCGGCATGCGCTGTACCGGCTCATCGTCAGCAGTCGCGAGGGCCACGACCAGGCCGCCCAGGTGCTGGCCTGCGACGCCTCGGAGCTGCCGCCGAATCCGGAGGCCGCCTTGTACCCGACACAGCGGGGTTATGCGACCTTCAGCGGGCTCACGGAGCTCCCGTCGGAGGACGCCTATTGCCTCACGGTCGACTCCGACACCCATGCCTGGACGGTCAACGGGCTGATCACCAAGAATACCGAGATC
>DAHWKH010000053.1 GCA_027343725.1 Acidiferrobacteraceae bacterium | reverse complement strand
CCACCCGCTTGCCCCCGCGCCAGGCCTCGATCGCCTGTTCGATGCCGCTGCGCGAGGCCCCGACCTCGCGCAAGAGCCGCCCGAGCTCGCCCTTGTCCTCGAGCGCCGCCAGGACGAAGAGTTCGCTTGCGATATACTGGTCCCCGCGCTGTTGCGCGTACTTGTCGGTGAGGTTCAAAAGCCGCGAGAGCTCGTTGCCGATATGGACCTCGCCGCCCGCCCCTTCCACGGTCGGCAGGCGGTCGAGGAGTTCATCGAGGCGCGTCCTCAGGGCGTCGACCGCGACGTCAGCCTTCGCGAGCAGGCCGCGCGCGCCGCCGCCTTCCTGATCGAGCAGCGCCGCCAACAGGTGCGCGGGTTCGATGAACTGGTGGTCGCGGCCCACGGCCAGCGACTGGGCGTCCGCCAGCGCCTGCTGAAAACGGTTGGTCAATTTGTCCATACGCATGGGATGAGGCCCCCGAGTCGTCCGCCCTAACCAATGGGGGGGATCGGGGCCGCTTTCAAGGCGCCCCGGGGCTCAGTGGGGGCGCGCGAGCGCGAGCGAGAAATAGCCGTTTTCGGGTTCGATGTGGCGCTCACACGCAAATCCGCTGGCCGCCAGCAGCGCCTGCATGGTCTCGGGGGTGAACTTGCGACTGATCTCGGTGCGGATCGATTCCCCGGCGCAAAACGCCACCCGCCGCTCGATCCCGGGTATGGCCACGGCATGGGCGCGTTGCGCAATGAGATGCATCTCGATCTGGCTCTCATCGGGGTTGAACCACGCCCCATGGGCGAAATCCCGGGTGTCGAACTGCGCCCCGAGGCGGGCGTTTAGGACCCGCAGGAGGTTCAGATTGAAGGCCGCGGTGACGCCCTCGGCATCGTTGTAGGCCGCGTTCAACACCGATATGTCCTTCACTCGGTCAAAGCCCAACAACAGCGCCTCGTCCGGGCGCATCACCGCGCGCAATCGTGCGAGGAAGGCCTGCGCCTCGGCCTGCGTCAGATTCCCGAGGGTCCCGCCGAGAAACAGAAAGAGCCGCCGTCCCGGGGTCTTCGGCAGGGCCGCGAGATCGAGGCTGTAGTCGCCGCACAGCGCCTCGACGGCAAGCCACGGGAAACGCACGCTGAGGCGCTCGGCGGCGCACTCCAACGCCTCGGCGCAGACATCCAGGGGTTGATAACGCAGGCGGTGCCCGCTCGCCTCGCAGGCGCTGAAGAAGTGACAGGTCTTTTCCGACGAGCCGCTCCCGAGCTCCACGAGCGTATCCGGGCGGAGGTCGGCAAGCAGCGCCGGGGCGGCCGCTGCCAGCAGGCGCGATTCGGTGCGCGTCGGGTAATATTCCGGCGTCGCGCAAATGCGTTCGAACAACGCCGAACCGCGCGCGTCGTAGAAGTATTTGGGGGGCAGTTCCTTCTGCGTGCGCGCAAATCCCACGCGCGCATCGCGCGCAAGCGATGAGGGCCGCGAGGCCCCCGGCAGGCGGATGACGCGCGCGCGCGGCGCGAACGCCTCCGGTCCCCCGTCGCGCGCGGCCGCTCCCGGCTCGCCTTCCATTCTCACCTCCTGGCGCTATAAGCCCGCGGCCCATTGCCGTATGATGGGCGCCATGTGTCGCCTGGCCGCCTATCTCGGACCGCCGATATCCCTCGGGCAGTTCCTGCTCGCACCGCCTTACGGCCTTCTGCCCCAATCCTACATGCCGCGCGAGATGCGCGAGGGGCACGTGAATGCCGACGGATACGGCGTCGGATGGCTCGCGCCCGACGGGGAACTCGCGCGCCTGACCCGTGACGTCCCGATCTGGGCCGACCACAACCTTCCGACCCTCGCCCGGTATCTGACGGCCCCTCTATGGGTCGCCAATATCCGCAACGCCACCATCGGAGGCGCCAATCATCCCGCGAACACGCAACCCTACCTCGCGGACGGCCTCTTGTTCCTCCATAACGGCCACGTCCAGGATTTTCCCGCCGTCCGTTCCACCATTCGCCGCATGATATCGAGCGATATCGAATCGTCCATCGAGGGCACGACCGACTCGGAGTACCTCTTCGCCCTCCTGCGACACATCCTGCGCAGCGTCGATTTCGATCCGGGCGCGGCCCTGCGGGAGTTGGCCGTCAACGCGCTCAACGAACTCTCCATCCGACAGGCGCTTCTCAATGTCGTGCTCACGGACGGGGAGCGCATCTACGCCTTGCGCCACGCGCTCAACGCCCATTCTCCGACCCTGTATTTCACGAGCGACGACGACGATTACCCCGAAGGCACGCTCATAGCGTCCGAGCCTATGACAGATGGAGGCTATTGGCAACCCGTACCGGAGCAGCATATCCTGACGCTCGACCCTCACAAACCCGCGGAACTGACAGCCCTTTCGCCATGAACGACGCCTTGTACGCACACTTGCAGGCGCTTCGCCGGCACGCCATGGCGCTGGTCGCGTCGGTCCCGGACGGCGACCGGCGGCGCATGCACCACAAGGACCTGAGCCCGCTCCTGTGGCACCTCGGGCATTTACTCTACATAGAACGATACTGGGTCGGGGAGCGACTTGCGGGCCGGCCGGCCGACCGCGAGCGGGCGCGTCTGTTCCGCCCCGACGGCTTACGCAAGTCCGAGCGCGGCCGGCGCGTCCCGGACCTCGATGCGCTCGCGGCGCAGTGGCGCGCGTGGGATGGTGAGTGCCGCGCGCTCCTCGCGACCCCCCCGGGACGCGCCCCGACCCTGCTGCGCGATCATTACGTCCTGCGGTTTTTGATCCAGCACCACGGCCAGCACCTGGAAACCATGCGCCAGGTTCTGTGCGCCCGCCATCTGCGCGCGCCAAGCCCCCCGTTCCCGATCCCAACGCCCCTCCAACCGCAAGCGCTGGCCCCGCCCGCGCGCGTCCATCCGGCCGGGGCGATCCGCATCGGGGCCGAGAGCGGGCCGGAGGCCTACGACAACGAACGCCCGGCGCACGCCCTCACCGTGCCGGCGTTCGCGATCGCCGCGCGCCCGGTGTCCAACGCCGCCTACCTCGGCTTCATGGAGGCCGGCGGCTACAAGAGACCCGCGCTCTGGAGCCGCGAGGGTTGGCAGTGGCGCAAGCAGGCGCGCGCCCGCGGGCCCTGGCACTGGCGACAAAACCCCGAGGGCGCGTGGTATGCCGTCGGACCCGACGGGCCCGAGCCCCTGATCGCCGAGGAGCCGGTCGCGGGCATCAATTTCTACGAGGCGCAGGCCCTGGCGCGCTTCGCCCATGCGCGCCTGCCGAGCGAACCGGAGTGGGAGGCGGCCGCGCGCCGGGGGCTCCTCGAGGACACGGGCCTTGCGTGGGAGTGGTGCGGCAATCATTTCTATCCCTACCCGGGCTTCCGGGCGTTTCCCTATCGCGGCTACTCCATGCCGTGGTTCGACGGGGCGCACGTGAGTCTGCGCGGGGGCAGCCGGTACAGTGACGACGCGATCCGGCGCGCGACGTTTCGCAATTTCCATAGCCCCGCCAAACGCCATATTTTCTCCGGGGTACGCCTGTGCCGGTCCCTCCCTTAGACCCCCGGGTCGTGCGCGCCGCGGTGACGGTGGCGCTCGCCGAGGACGTGGGCGCGGGCGATCTCACCTCCCGCCTCGTCCCCGAGGGGCCGGCGCGGGCCGTCTTGCGTACCCGCGAGGACGGCGTCCTCTGCGGCCAGTCGTTCTGGGACGAGACCTTCCGGCAATTGAGCCCGGCGGTGGAGGTCGTCTGGCGCAGCGAAGACGGCGCGCGCATCCGCGCGGGCGAGATCCTGTGCGAGACCCGCGGCCCGGCGCGCGCGCTGCTCACGGCCGAGCGCACGGCCATCAATTTCCTGCAGACCCTGTCGGGGACCGCAACGGCTGCGCGCCGCTATGCCGATTGCGTCGCGCACACGCCCGCGCGCATCCTCGATACCCGCAAGACCCTCCCGGGCATGAGGCTTGCGCAGAAATACGCGGTGCGCTGCGGCGGCTGCGACAATCATCGCATGGGCCTCTTCGACGCGGTTCTGATCAAGGAAAACCACATCGCCGCGGCGGGCGGCATCGCCTCGGCGTTGAACGCCGCGTGCGCGCTGGCCCCGGGGGTGTCGATCGAGATCGAGGTCGAAACGCTCGCCCAACTCGAGGAGGCGCTTCAAGCCGGCGCCACGCGCATCCTGCTCGACAATTTCGCGCTCCCGGACCTCGCCGCGGCGGTGCGCGCGACGCGCAAACGCGCGACGCTCGAGGCCTCCGGCGGGATCACGCTGGAAAACGCCGCGGCGGTGGCCGAGACCGGCGTGGATTTCCTGTCCGTGGGGGAGCTCACAAAGAGCGTGCGCGCGCTCGACTTGTCGTTGCGCATCGGGCCCTGAGCACGGGCTTTAGACACCGACCGCCGTCGGTTCCCGCAGCGCGTCCTCGAGACGCGCGTTGAACGCCGGGATGTCCTCGGGCTTGCGGCTCGTGATGAACCGGCCATCGATCACGACCGGCTCATCGCTCCAACGGCCGCCGGCATTGCGGATATCGGTCTCAAGACTCGGCCAGCTCGTGACGTGCCGCCCCGACATGAGACCCGCGTTGATGAGTAACCACGGGCCGTGGCAAATGGCCGCGAGCGGCCGGCCGGTCTGAGCATAGCGGCTCACGAACCCGACGGACTCGGGACTCAGCCGCAACTGATCCGGGTTCGCCACACCCCCCGGCAGCACCAAGGCGTCGTATTCCTCCGGGCGGGCCTCGCTGACCGCCTTGTCCACGGGAAATTGCGCCCCCGGCGTCAGGTGATTGAACGCCTGTATCCGCTCGCCCGGTTTCTTCGGGGACACGAGGTCGACGCGCGCGCCGTGCTCCTCGAGAAAGGCCCGCGGTCCCTCGTACTCGGCCTGCTCCACCCCGTCTGTCAAAAGCATCGCCACGCGCTTGCCCTGCAAGGATTTTTCCATATCGGCCTCCATGAACGCCGACTATCGCGCAATCCACGCGAGGGTCGCCATCCGCCCACAGGTCCTCGTCCGCCGGTAGGAAAACCAGCGCGCCTCCCGGCGCGTCGACCAGCCGCCTCCGTAGATGTCCGCGACGCCGGCGACCTGGAGCAGGACGCGCGCGAGCGCGTACAGGTCGGCGTGATAGCGATCGCGTCCCGTCTTCCGAAAAACGCCCGCCCCGACCCCGGGGAAGGCCGCCCGCACCTCCTCACCCACCTCGTAGTCCGAGGCGCCGATCGCCGGCCCGAGCCAGGCGCTGAGATCGGTCGCCGGCAGCGCGAGCGCCTCGATACCCGTGGAAATGATGCCGCGCGCAAGCCCGCGCCAGCCGCCGTGCAGGACCATGACGCCGCGCGCGCGCCGGTCCGCGAGCACGATCGGCAGACAGTCGGCCGTCAACACCGCGCACACGATCCCGTCCGCGCGCGCAAAGCTCCCATCGGCCTTGGGGGGCTCGTGTCCGATCCCTTCAGCCGCGATGACGCGCGTGCCGTGGACCTGCGTGAGCCAGCGGGGTTCGGAGGGCAGCGACCACTGCGCGCGCAGTCGCTCGCGGTTGGCCGCGACCGCGGCGAGATCATCGCCGACGTGGGTTGCGAGATTGAGGGACGCCCATTCGCCCGTGCTCACGCCGCCCTCCCGCAGGGTCGTGAACGCGCGGATCCGCAAGAGCGGCCAGGTGGCCGGCACGACCGGGATCATGGGGCCTGCGCCCGCAGGCGCGCGAGCGCCTCTTCGAAATCCCGCGGGCGCGGCGCGCGAAACGTCAACCGTTCCCCGGTGCGCGGGTGGCGCACCGTGAGCTTGCGCGCATGCAGCGCCTGGCGCGGCAAGAGTGCCACGCCGCGGCGGCCGCCGTACACGGCGTCGCCCACCAGCGGAAAGCCGATGTGCGCCATATGGACGCGGATCTGGTGCGTGCGGCCCGAGTGCAGCCGCACGCGCAGAAGGCTGTAGGCGCCCAGGCGCTCCACGACCTCGTAATCGCTGCGCGCCGCGCGCCCGCTCGCCGTCACCGCCATGCGCACGCGCTGGCGCCGGTCCCGGCCGATGGGTCGATCGACGGATCCGCGCGGCGGCGGCGCGCCGATCACGAGCGCTTCGTACTCGCGGCCCATTTCCCGGGTCTTCAATTGCTCGATCAAAGCGAGGCGCGCGACCTCGGTGCGGGCCACCACCAGGAGTCCGGTGGTGTCCTTGTCGAGTCGATGGACGATCCCGGCGCGCGGCAACACGGACAGATCGGGCGCGTAATGCAAAAGCGCGTTTTGCATCGTGCCCCGTGGGCACCCGGCGCCCGGATGCACCACGAGCCCCGCGGGCTTGTCGATCACAAGCAGCGTATCGTCCGCGAACACCACCGTGAGCGGGATGTCCTCCGCCACGACGTCACAGGCCGCCGGTTCCGGCAGATCGAAGCGCAGGCACTCATCGCCGCGCACGCGCGCATCGGGTGCCACGGGCTCGCCATCCGACGCGGTCACGCACCCGTCCTTGAGCCAGGCCTTCAGGGTGCTGCGCGAAAACTGCGGCAGGCGCAGGGCCAATGCCCGATCGAGCCTGAGGCCGGCCTCGCTGCTCGTGAGCTCCAGGGAAAACCGTCGATTGCCACCCATGCCCTTTTCGCTCGCTGGAAATCCGGTTAAGCTTGCCCCTGAATCCCCGAGGGACACCCATGCGCCGTTTGATTCGCCTGTGCCTTATCGTCGGACTCGCAAGCCTCGCCGCCTGCGGTCGGGTCCATCACAAGGTCCACCACTGGCCGGCCAGCCGATTCTACGCGCATGGGATCGCCGCCCTCAAAAGCGCCAACTACCCGCGCGCGATCCGCTTCTTTCAGGACCTCGAGGCCGACTATCCCTACGGGCGCTACGCCGCGCAGGCGGAAATCGTCATCGCCTACGCCTATTATAAGTCCGGCGCGCCCACGGCCGCGATCGGCGCCGCACGCCGCTTCATCCGCCTGCACCCGGCGGATCCGCGCGCCGCGTATGCCTACTATCTCGAGGGACTCGTGGATTTCACCAAAAACCGCGGCGTCATCGAGAAGGTCTTCGGCGTCAATCAGCTGCGCGGGCGCGACACGACCGCGGCGCGCGCGGCACTGCGCGCCTTCGAGACCCTCGTCAAGAAATACCCCCAGAGCCGCTACGCGGTGGATGCCGCCGAGCGCATCAACTATCTGACGGACATGCTCGCGCGCAACAATATCGCGGTCGCGCGTTACTATTACATCCACGGGGCCTATGTCGCGACCGCGGCGCGCTGCAAGCGGGTGATCGAGCACTACCCGCGGACCCCGGCGGTCGCCGATGCCCTGGGGCTCATGGCCATGGCCTACGAACGCATGGACATGACGCACCTGAGCCGCGATACCGCGCGCGTGCTGCTCAGGAATTTTCCGAAGAGTCCCTATGTCCGGGCGCTGCGTCACGCTCACGTTCTTCCGGCTCGTAACGCACACTGACGGGATAACGCCAATCGCGCCCGAAGGCGCGCGCGCTCACGCGCGTGCCCAACGGCGCCTGGCGGCGCTTGTGCTCGGCGGCGCGCACAAGCCCCACGACGCGCATCACGACATCGCGCGGGTAGCCATCCGCGATCAGATCCCGGGGGCCCCGCCCCTCCTCGACGAAGGCCGCAAGCAACGGATCCAAGACCTCGTAGGGGGGCAGGCTGTCGCTATCCTTCTGGTCGAGGCGCAGTTCGGCGCTCGGGGCGCGCGCGAGGACCCGCTCCGGGATGACCGGGGCGCGCGCGTTGCGGTAGCGCGCCAACGCGTACACATCGGTCTTCAGGACGTCCTTCAACGGCGCGTAGCCGCCCGCCATGTCGCCGTAGAGGGTCGTGTACCCGACCGCCAATTCGCTCTTGTTGCTGGTGACGAGCACAAGCCCGCGCGCGGCATTGGCAAGCGACATGAGCAGCGTCCCGCGGATGCGCGCCTGCAGATTCTCCTCCGCCACCGCCCGCCCCGGACCCTGCCAGTGGGGCGCAAGCGCGCGCGCGAAGGTCTCATGGATGTCCTCGATCGGTACGTGCGCCAAGGCCACCGACAAGGCGCGCGCCTCGGCCGTCGCGTCCGCGATGCTCATGGGGCTCGTGAAGCGCGAGGGCATCATGACCGCCTGCACGGTGTCGGGGGTGAGCGCGTCACAGGCCAGGGCGAGCGTCACCGCCGAGTCGATGCCCCCGGAGAGGCCGAGGATCACGCGCTCGAAGCGGTTGCGGGCGACATAGTCGCGAAGCCCGAGGCGGAGGGCCTCGTAGAGCGCCGCGTGGCCCTCCGGCCAGGGCCGCTGCGGGCCCGCCGCGGGGTTGCCGTCATCGTCGAAGGACACCGTCAGCAGGTCCTCTTCGAAGACCCCGGCGCGGGCCGCCAGGGCGCCCGTGCGATCGAGAACGAACGATGCGCCGTCGAACACCAATTCATCCTGCGCGCCCACCATGTTGACATAGGCAAGCGCGATACCGGATTGGGCGATGCGCGCGCGCGCGATCGCGAACCGTTCCTCGTCCTTCGCGCGGTGATAGGGCGAGGCGTTCACGTTCACGAGCACCTGCGCGCCGGCCGCGGCTGCCGCGCACGCCGGCCCCGGCTCCCACAAATCCTCGCAGATGGTGACCCCGATCCTGAGCCCCGCGAGTTCACGCACGAGGACATCCTCGCCGGGCGTGAAATAGCGGCGCTCGTCGAAGACCCCGTAATTGGGCAGGAGCCGCTTGCGATACACCGCCGCCACGCGCCGTTCATGGATCCAGGCCACGGCGTTGTAGAGCCGGCCGTCGTCCCGCCACGGGAGGCCGACGAGCATGTCGCCATCGGGGGCGGCGTCGGCGAGCGCGTTGAGCTGCGCGTGCGCCGCCGCCACGAAGTCGCCGCGCAACAGCAGATCCTCGGGCGGATAGCCCGTGAGCGAGAGCTCCGGGAAGGCGATGAGGGCCGCCCCTTGGGCCACCGACCGGCGCGCGCACGCGAGCATGCGCTCGGCATTCCCGGCGAGATCCCCGACCTCGGCGCGTATCTGCCCGAGCGCGATCGCGGTCATGGCGAACGCAAACGCCGCGCGAGTGCCTCCCCCATGCGCGCCGGCGACTCGACGACCGTCACCCCGGCGCGCGCGAGCGCCTCCTTTTTGGCCTGGGCCGTGCCCCGGGCGCCGACGATCACCGCACCCGCGTGCCCCATGCGCCGGCCCGGCGGGGCGGTCGTTCCCGCGATATAAGCGGCAACCGGCTTTGTGACGTGGTCACGGATGAACGCCGCGGCCTCCTCCTCCTCTTCGCCGCCGATCTCGCCGACGAGCAGGATGGCGCGGGTCGCGGGATCGTCCTCGAACAATCGCAGGCACTCGCGGAACGACAGACCGTGCACCGGATCACCGCCGATCCCGATACAGGTCGTTTGCCCAAGGCCCACGGCCGTCGTCTGCGCGACCGCCTCGTAGGTGAGCGTGCCGGAACGCGAGACGATGCCGACCACGCCCGGCGTATGGATCGATCCCGGCATGATCCCGATCTTGCACTCTCCCGAGGTGATGATCCCCGGACAGTTGGGGCCGATGAGGCGCGTGGCCGCGGGCATGAGCGCCTTGACGCGCGCCATGTCGGCGATCGGGATCCCCTCGGTGATGCACACGATCAGAGGGATCCCGGCGTGCGCGGCCTCGAGAATGGCGTCCGCCGCCGCCACGGCCGGCACGTAAATGACGGACGCATCGGGCGTGAGCGCGCTCGCGGCCTCCGCCACCGTGTCGTACACGGGTAGACCGAGGTGGGTGCCGCCGCCTTTGCCGGGTGTCACGCCGCCGACGATCCGCGTGCCGTACGCCAAACCCTGCTCGCAGTGGAACGTCGCCTGGCGGCCGGTGAAGCCCTGACAGAGCACCCGCGTGGTCTTGTCGATCAAGACGCTCATGGGGCGCCTGCCCGGCGCACCGCCCGCTCCGCCGCCTCCTTCAGATCCGCCACCGCCTCGACCGCAAGGCCGCTCGCGGCCAGAAGCGCCTGCCCCTCGGCCGCGCGCGTGCCGACCAGCCGGACCACGATCGGCAGGCCGCGCGTGAAGCGCTGGGCGGCCATCAGCAAGCCCTCGGCGATGAGATCGCAACGCACGATGCCCCCAAAAATATTGACGAACACCGCCTTCACGCGCTCATCCGACATCACGAGCGCCAGGGCCTCCGCCACCTTTTGGGCGCTCGTCCCGCCGCCCACGTCCAGAAAATTGGCCGGTCGGCCGCCGGCGAGCGCAATGAGATCCATGGTCGCCATGGCCAGCCCCGCGCCGTTGACAAGACAGCCGATGTCCCCGTCCAGGGCGATGTACTGAAGACCCAAGGCGCGCGCCTCCTCGTCCTTGGCATCGTTCGGCAAGGGGTCACGGGCCGCCGCCAGGTCCGGCTGACGAAAAAGCGCGTTGTCGTCGATCTCGATCTTGGCATCACCCGCCACCAGCTCATCATCCGCGGTCACCATCAGGGGATTGATCTCGACCAAAAGCGCATCGCACGCCCGTGCCAGGGCCACCACGCGCTCCGCCACCTCCGCAAAGCGCGTGATGAGCGCGCCGCGCAGTCCGAGCTTGCGCGCGAGCCCGCGGCCCTCGTAGGGCATGAGGCCGGTCAGCGGTGCGATCGGGTGAGCGATGACCGAGGCCGCCTCTTCGATATCCACGCCCCCCTCGGCGCCCGCCAAGAGCGTCCATTGCCCCAGGCGTCGGTCGAGCACACAGGCGAGATACAGCTCCCTAACCGCGGCCACCGGCTCTTCCACCAACACCGCGTCCACCGGCTGGCCGCGGCGCCCGGTCTGGGCCGTGACGAGACGTCCGCCGAGCCAGCGCCCAGCCATAGACGCGGCCTCGTCGCGCGCGACGCGCACGACGCCCCCGGCCTTGCCGCGCGCGCCGGCGTGGATCTGCGCCTTCAGCACCCATTCGGGGCCTTCCAAAGCCGCCGTCGCATCCGCGATAGAGGCCCCCTTGTGCACGACCGCGCCTTGCGGCGTGCGCACGCCGTGGCGCGCCAACACGGCCTTGGCCTGATACTCGTGTAGCCGCACTGACCCCTCCCTCGCAATCGGTCGTTGCCATTATGCCACAGCCCGAGCCCGGTCTTGCGGCAGGGGGATGGCCCGGCTACCATGCGCAAAAGAGGAATACGTGAACGCATATCGCTTAGGCGCGGCCCTCGCGCTCACCCCGATCCTGACCGGCTGCTCGGCCCATCCTGCGCACACGTCCGTGACCGCGCCGGTCACCGTCAGCCACGCGCGCCTGCGGCCTGTCCCCACGATCGTAAGCGCCATCGGACGCATCACCCGCGGGGCCTCGCCGGTGATCACGGCGACCCACGACGGGCGCGTGACCGCGGTCCTCGTGCATCCCGGGGAGTCGGTGCGCGCGGGTGAGACGCTCGCGCGCTTGCAGCGCGCCGGGAACGCCTCCGCCCGGGGCGCCATCACCGCCCCGGTCAGCGCGCGCGTGACGCGCATCCTGATCCGGGCCGGCATGCGCATCCGCCGCGGCCAGCGGCTCTTCGGTCTGCAGGGCCCCGCGATCCGCGAGGCCCGGGCGCCCTTTTTGGTGAGGCCCGCCTCCGCGCTCACGGTCGGACAACGCGTCTGGCTGCACAGCCCGCTTGCGCCGCGCGCGCCGGTGCGCGGCACGATCGTGACCATCAATCAGACCCGGCACAAGGCGTTCGACACCGAACGCCACGCGCTGAACGTCGTGATCGCCCTGCCGCCCCTTCAGGGTTTCGCGCCCCGGAGCCCGGTGCGCGTGGACGCCGTACTGGGCGTCCAGCGAGCCCTCACGGTGCCCGCGAAGGCCGTGGTCCTGCGGGCGCGCGGCACCGTCGTCTTCGTCCTTCACCATGGCCGGGCCCGGATGCAAACCGTACACGTGCGCGCGCGCACCCGCCGTTGGGCGGTCCTCGCAAGCGGCCTGCGGCCCGGGACCCCGGTGGTGGGCGACCCCGATCCGACGCTCGCGACCGGGAGGCGCGTCGTGGTCGGCAAGGGCTGAGGACGGCCGACGCTGCCCTTGTACCGACTCATCATCTCGGTTACCGTGGAGCCCCCATGACGCGACACCCCCTCATCCTCGCTTCGATCCTCTGGCTCATCGCGCTGGGGGTGGCGCTTCCACCCAGCGCCCGGGCCCTGAACCTCGACGGCGTGTTGAAGGCCGCGCGCGAACACGATCTGCGTTACGCCGAATCGGGTGCGCATTACCGCGTGGCGCGCACCGCCCTGCCGGCGGCGACGAGCGCGTTTTTCCCGAAAATCCAGGCCAACGCCAACGTCGCCTACAACGACTTGCACAACACCATCCTCGGCGCCTCGGCCTTCCCGATCCCGAGCGGCACCTTCACCTTCAATTCGCACGGCTACGGGATTTCCCTCAGGGAGACGCTGCTCGACATCCGCGCGCTCTACGCCTATCACGCCGCGGGTGAAGGTGTGCACGCGGCGCGCTTACGGTATCAGCTGGCCGCGAGCCGCCTGATGCTGGGGGTCGCGCGGCGCTATTTCGCCTTCCTACTCGCGCGCGACGACCTCCGATTGATCCACGCCGAGGAGCGCGCCTTGCACGCCGAGTACCGCAGCGCGCTGCGTAGTTTCCATCTCGGCACGGCCACCATCATCGACGCCCACGAGGCGCGCGCGCGCTTCGACACGGTGCGCGCCGAGGGCCTGAGCGCGGCCAACACCCTGAGGATCGCGCGCGATCGCCTCGAGCGCATGACCGGGCATGCGGTCCGCCACGTCTGGAGGCTCGCCCTCACAAAGCCCCTGCCCGCGCCCCCGCGCGTGTCCCTGCAGGGTCTCGAGGCGCGGGCCGCGCTTCAAAACCTCGTCTTGCGGGCCCAGCAGGCGCAGGCACACTCCGCGTCGGCCGCGGCCTCGGCGGCGCAAGCCGCGCGCTTTCCGACGATCAGCGCCGAGGCCTCCTATAGCTATGAGCACGCCGGCAACGGGATCTTCGGCTTCGGCTCCAATCTCCGCCAGAAAATCGTCGGCCTGAATCTCTCCTGGCCGATTTATCAAGGCGGCGAATTGCGCGCGGCGAGCGCCAAGGCGCGCGCACAGGCCTACGGCGCGCGCCTTGCCGTCCTGCGCGCGCGGCGTATCGTGCGCTTCGACGTGCGCCGCGCCTTTCTCACGGTGCACAGCGGCTATGCCCAGATCGTCGCCTTCCGCACCGCCGAGAAGGCGGCGCGCGTGGCGCTCGCCTCCGACGAGCTCGGGGCGCGCGTCGGCACCCGCAACACCGTGGACGTCCTCGAGGCCGAACAGGCCTACTACGCCGCGCGCCGCGATTACACGCGCTCGGTCTATGGCTATCTCCTGAGCCGGCTCGGCCTGAAGGCGGCGGTGAGCCATCTGACGCCGGGCGATATCCGCCAGCTGAACGGACTCCTGCGCCCGCCCCGTGGCCATCGCTCCCCGAGGAGGGTCGCGCCCCCGCATCCCTAGGCCATCGGCTCGTGCTAGACTCCGTCCCTATGCGCTGCGCCTTCCTCCGTCGTATGACCGAGATCCCCCGCGAGACCTGGAACGCCCTCTCTGGACCCCAGCCCTTCCTGCGTCACGAATTCCTGAGCGCGCTCGAGGACAGCGGCTCGGTGGGCACGGGCACCGGCTGGGACACGGAGGCCCTCGTCTGCTATGACGGGGACCGGGCGCTCGCGGCCGTGCCGCTGTACCGCAAGACCCACTCCTATGGCGAGTACGTCTTCGATTGGGCCTGGGCGCACGCCTACGAGCGCGCCGGCCTCCGCTATTACCCGAAGCTCGTGGCCGCCGTTCCCTTTACGCCGGTGACCGGCCCGCGGCTCTTGACCGGGGCCCGCCCGCCCGACCCGGCGATCGCGCATGCCGTCGCGCACGCCGTGCGCGACCACGCCGCGGACACGGGCGCCTCTTCGGTCCACTGGCTCTTCAACCCGGATGTGGAATGCGCCCTGCTCGCAAGCGAGGGCTTCATGCGCCGCACGGGTTTTCAGTTCCATTGGCGCAACGACGGCTGGGCGGACTTTTCGGCGTTCCTGGCCGCGCTGTCCGCGCAGAAGCGCAAGAACATCAAGCGCGAGCGCCGGCAGGTGCGCGACGCCGGTGTCAGCTACCGGTTTTTCGAGGGCGGTGCGTTGACGGAGGCGCGCTGGGACGCCTTCTACGCGCTCTATCTCGCGACCACCGAGAAATACGGCGCCATTCCCTACCTCACCCGGCGGTTCTTCTCCCTGATCGGCGCGACCGTCCCGGGGATCGTGCTGCTGTTGGCGAACGCCGGGCCCGAGATCGTCGCCGGCGCGTTGTTCTTTCAGGATCGCGAGACCTTGTACGGGCGTTACTGGGGGGCTGCGCGTCCCCTCCCCGGACTGCACTTCGAGACCTGTTATTACCAGGCTATCGAGTATTGCCTCGAAAAGGGCCTGCGGCGCTTCGAGGCCGGCGCCCAAGGCGAGCACAAACTGAGCCGCGGCTTCCTGCCAAGCCCCACCTATTCCCTGCATTGGCTCGATCACCCGCAATTCCAGCGGGCGGTGGAGGAATTCCTGGTGCGCGAACACGCCGGCCTCGACTACACTCTGACCGAACTCAACGAACACTCACCTTTCCACAAAACGCCATGAACGCCCTCGACTCCTACCCCCTCGCGGAACTGAAGCTGATTTACACCACCCTGCACGCCGCCCTCACGAGCGAGCCACGCCTCATGGACAGCGACCTCCTGCAGGATCTCCAGTCCTACCTCCTGACGATCGCACGCGAGGACGGCGTCGATGCGTCCGACCACGGGGCATGGGCGGCCTGGCTTGCCGCCCCATGACGATGGCAAGACCCGGATCCCCGCTCCGCGACTTTCCGCCGGTCGTTGCCGCGCCGGGTGATGCCCCCTTGGCGATCGGCGGGGACTTGTCCCCCGAGCGCCTCCTGGCCGCCTATTCCCGGGGGATCTTTCCGTGGTATGACACGCCGCCGATTCTCTGGTGGTCACCCGATCCGCGCATGATGCTCACGCCGGACGATCTGCGCATCAACCGCAGTCTCGCGAAGAGCCTGCGCCGCACGCGCTTGCGCGTGACCTTCGATCGCGCCTTCGCCTCCGTGATCCGCGCCTGCGCCGAGCCCCGTCGGGACGGCCCGGGGACGTGGATCGGGCCTGAGATGATCACCGCCTACGAGGCCTTGTACGCGCGGGGCTTCGCGCATTCGGTCGAATGCTGGTCGGGGGATCACGCGCTCGTCGGAGGCTTGTACGGTGTCGCCCTCGGGGGCGCCTTTTTCGGGGAATCGATGTTCAGCCGCGAGCGCGACGCCTCGAAGATCGCGTTCGTGACGCTTGCGCGCTATTTGCAAACGCAGGCCTTTTCGCTCATCGATTGCCAGACGCCCTCGCGGCACATGGCGGCACTCGGTGCGCGCCTGATCCCGCGGGAACGGTTTTTGACCCACCTTCGAGAGGCCCTGACCCGGCCTCTGACGCCAGGGAGATGGCCTTCCGATGACAGAGCCCGATCATGACCGCCAAGCCCTATCTCTTTCTCTCGACACCCCATAGCTGCAGCTACCTGCCGACGCGCACCGCCAATACGCTCTTTCTGGACCCGCGTTTCCCGATGACGAACGAGGTCTTCGGGGATTTCAACCGGCGCGGCTTTCGCCGCAGCGGCGATCTCATTTACAAGCCCCATTGCCAGGACTGCCGGGCTTGTATTCCGGTGCGCATCCCGGTCCAGGCCTTCGTGCCCAATCGCTCTCAGAAGCGCGCCCTCGCGCGCAACGCGGACCTCACGGTCATTGCCCGCCCCGCGGGATTCGATGCCGAGCACTTCCTCTTGTTCCTGCGCTATCAGAACGCCCGCCACCCCGGGGGCAGCATGGCGAACCCCGACCCGACGGCCTACCTGCGCTTTCTCGTCGGCCGCCAGGTCGAGACCACGTTCTACGAGTTTCGCGCCGCCGGCACCCTGGTCGCGGTCGCGGTCGTCGACACCCTGCCGGACGGCCTGTCCGCCGTCTACACCTTCTACGAGCCCACGCGCGCCGAGCGGGGGCTTGGTACCTATGCGATCCTCTGGCAGATCGCGCGCACGCACGCCCTGGAACGTCCCTATCTCTATCTCGGGTATTGGGTCGAGGCGAGCCCGAAGATGGCGTACAAGACGCGCTTTCGGCCCCTGGAAGGCTACCGCGACGGGGGCTGGGGTCCCTTGCGCCGCGACGACTGAGCATGAGTCCCCGGCGTGCGTGACTTTACGCGCTGACGCCCTTCGTGCATCATAGGCGCCTTCCCCGGGGAGTCAGAGAGTGCCGAAAGAAGAACACATCGAAATGGAAGGTACGATCATCGATACCTTGCCGAATACTCTGTTTCGCGTGAAATTGGACAACGGGCACGTCGTCACGGCCCACATCTCGGGAAAAATGCGCAAGAACTACATCCGCATCCTGACCGGTGACAAGGTTACGGTGCAGCTCACGCCTTACGACCTCACGAAGGGACGGATCGTCTTCCGCGCGCGCTAGGCCGTCTTCGGGCCCACCAGCAAGGCCTCCGGTATCTGGAATTTCAGGCAACAGGCGATATCGAGAATGACGCCCGGGCGCGCGCGCACGCTCACCCACAGAAGGTTGAGCCGCAGGTTGACCTCGGCGAACACGACCTCGGGGAATTCCCGCAAGACCCGGTTGATGCGCGCAACGATCGCCTCGCACTCATGCCCCGGGCGCTCGCGGAGGCCCGGGAAGAGCATCATGAAGTCGCTCAGGCGCCCGCCGCCCTCATCGCGCGTCGGGACCCGTTCGTAGAGCGGCCCCGCGGCCTCCATGCCCGCACCGCGGGCGCGCAGTGTGCGCCGGCCGGCCTTGCCGATCGCGCGTGCGCTATTCGGGCACATCCACCGGTTTTTCGGCATACTCGAATACGAGTTCGTCGTTCTCCTCGCGCACACCTACGGTCCCCCCGTTCGCCAGGCACCCGAACAAGAGTTCGTTGGCGAGCGGCTTCTTGATGCGCTCCTGGATGAGACGCGCCATCGGCCGTGCGCCCATGGTGACGTCGTAACCGTGCTGCGCAAGCCACGTGCGCGCCGAGGCGTCGACGTCGATGGTCACGCCCTTCTCCTCGAGCTGACCTTCCAGTTCCACCACGAACTTGTCGACGACGTGCGCGACAGTCTCCGGACTCAACGCGCCGAAGCTGATGATGGCGTCGAGGCGGTTGCGGAACTCCGGCGTGAACGTCTGCTTGATCACCGCGAAATCGTCGCCGACGTGGTCGATCGGCACGAAGCCCATGCCGTTGCGGCTCATCTGCTCGGCCCCGGCATTCGTGGTCATGACGATGATCAC
>DAHWKH010000039.1 GCA_027343725.1 Acidiferrobacteraceae bacterium | reverse complement strand
AAGCGATGATGGCGCACACGGCCACGGCCACCGCAAGCCCGTATTCCCCCCATGCGTGTTGTACCACCACCACGAGCGCCACGGCCATGGTGACAAGCGAGATCCCATAACCGATCACATAATCGCGGCCGTTCGCGAGCTGGACTTCGGGATGCGCGATGGGGTTGTTTGGTACGTGCGCCATCACATCACTCCTGTCAGATACACGAAAGAGAAGATCGAGATCCAGATGAAGGCCTGGAAAAACCAAAAGATCTTGAGGTTCAGGAGGCGGTACACCACCGTCTCGGTGAAGCCGTCGCGCTCCACCTGGACGGCCATCACCGCGATCCAGATCAGGCCGAACACCATGTGGACACCGTGGGCCATGACCAGGGTGAAGAACGCCGATAAAAACCCGCTGCGCTCGGCGGTCGCGCCATGCTGGATGAGGGATGCCAGATCGAGCCCTTCCACCGCCAGGAAGCCAAGGCCCAAGAGACCGGCGCCGGCGAGGCCTGCAAGCACGCCCCTTCGGTGTCCCGTCTTCAGGGCGACCATCGCGTAACCGTAGGACAGCGCGCTCGTGCAAATGAGCAGGGTGTTCCAGAACGCCATCACCGGATGCATGACATCGCCGGGCGTCGGTCCGCCGGCCGTATTGACCGGATAACTCAAGACGATATAGGCCGCGAACAGGCTCGCGAAGATCATGATGTCGCCGAGCATGTAGAGCCAGAACCCGTACGTCTTGGTCGAGATCGCGTCGTGCTGCAGGTGACTCTGATCCCAGAGCAAGGCCCCGCCGTCACCCTTTTGCGAAAGATCCATGTCTGCCTCCTCGCGGCCGTCTCAGGGCGGGTTGTCGGCCGTCTCGAGCACCACGGCGCCCCCGAGCGCGTGGTCGGCCGGCGTTTGTGTGGGCGGCACATCCTCGAACCCTTGCTCCAGCCGCTCGACCTCCTCGGCGGTCAGGGTCCAAGACGTGTTGCGCACGAAGGCGCGTACGATCACGGCCATGACGATGCCCGCGAAGGCTGCGTCCGTCATCCACCAGATGCGCCATGTGAGACCGAACCCCAGGATGGTGGCGAGTGCCCCCAGGATCACGGGCACGGCGCTGTTGCGCGGCAAATGGATGTCCTCGTAATGATCGGGGCGTCGGCTCGCGACCCCGTGCGACCGGCGCCATGCCCACTCGTCACGCGAATTGACGTGCGGCAGGACCGCGTAGTTGTAGAAGGGCACCGGGGAGTAGGTCAGCCATTCGAGGCTTCGCGAGGTGCCCCACACGTCCCCGGCGAAGCGGCTGCGCGCGCGGTCGCGGATGCTGACATAGAACTGTTTCGCCACGTAGTAGACGGAGACCACGTAAAGCCCGATGCCCACCTCCTCGGCGATGAGCAGCGGGAGCCACTGCGGGTGTGCGATGTAATCCAGGCGCCGCGTCATGCCCATGAACCCGAGCATATACATCGGCACGAACACCATGAACGTCCCGCCGGCGAAAAACGCGAACGCGCGCCGCCCGAGCGTCTCGTTCAGGCGGAACCCAAAAATCTTCGGGAACCAGTAGCTGATGCCGCCCAGTGCCGCAAAACCGATCAGGAGCAGCATGGAATGGAAGTGCGCGACCAGGAACACGCTGTTGTGCACCGTGAAGTCGATGGCCGGGAAGGCGAGCATCATGCCGGTCAGCCCGCCGACCAACAAGAGCGCGAAGGCGCTGACCGCCCACATCATGGGCGACTCGAAGCGGATACGGCCTTTGTAGAGGGTGAAGGTCCAGTTGAAGACCTTCACGCCGGTCGGGATCCCGACCAGCATGCTGGCGATGCCGAAAAACGCGTTGACCCCGGGACCCGCCCCCATGGTGAAGAAGTGGTGCAGCCACACCATCCAGGAAAACCCCGCGATGGCAACACTCGCCGCCGCCATGGTGGCATAACCGAAAAGCGGCTTTTCCGAGAAGGTCGGAACGACCTCCGAAATGATGCCGAACGCCGGCAGGACGACGAAATACACCTCCGGGTGTCCCCAGATCCAGAAGAAGTTCGTGTACAACATGAGATTTCCGCCCATGCCGGCGGTGAAGAAATGCGTCCCGAAGTAACGGTCAAGTCCGAGCAGGGCCAGGGCCGCGGCCAGCACTGGAAAGGCGCTGATGCCGACCACGCTCGTGCTGAGGGCGGTCCAGGAGAAAATCGGCAGCCGCCCCCAGGTCATGCCCGGCGCACGCATCTTCACGATGGTGGCGATGATGTTGATCGAGGCAAGCGTCGTTCCGACACCGCCGATCTGAACCGCCCACATCCAGTAATCGACGCCGACCCCGGGGCTGTAGGGGAGCTCGGTCAGGGGGATGAGCCCGATCCAGCCCGCGTGTGAAAAGTCGCCGACGAACAAGGCGAGCATCAGGAGCGAGGCGCCCGCGGCCGTGAGCCAGAAGCCGAGCGCGTTGAGATAAGGAAACGCCATGTCGCGCGCACCCACCTGCAGCGGCACGATGGCGTTCATGAGTCCCTGGAGGATCGGGGTGATTGCGAACAGGATCATGAGAGTCCCATGCGCGCTGTAGATCTGACCGAAATGATACGGCGTGAGGTAGCCGTGGAGCGCGCCCAGGAAACCCGGGGAATGCGGGCCCACCGCGAGGACCTGCTGGGTCCGCATCATGACCGCGTCCACGAAGCCGCGGAACAACATGACAAGGCCGAGCAACGTGTACATGACGCCGATCTTTTTGTGATCCACGGTCGTGATCCATTCGCGCCACAGGTATCCCCACAAGCGCTTGCGCGTGATCCAGGTGAGGATCACGAGCGCGCCGATCACGACGAACGCGAACGCCCCGTCGACGATCGCGTTCCGGTACGGGATGTCGCTCCACGCCAGCCGCCCGGTGAGCGGATTCCATGGTCCTTGCAAGTGAACGAACACGCGTCTGCCTCCTGGAATGATCCCGCGCTCAATGGATCACGCGCACGCCCCGCGGCTTTTTCATGTTCTCGGTCATGGCCGTGGGCGTCGCGTACACCTTGCCCTGCATGACCCTCTGCACCACGTGCCGAAAGAGGCCCGGTTGGACATGCGCGAACGCCTTCGGCGTATGCGCGAGATTGATGGTCGGCGCCGCAATCCTGTTGAAGGTGGTGTCGGTGAGGGAGCGCCTCGCGTGCGCCATACGATGCGTCCAGCGGCGATACTGTCCCGCGGTCACGACCTTGGTCACGAACTCCATCCACGAAAACCCGCCACCGCTGTAATCGGCCGAGTAGCCGCTGTACACACCCGGCTTGCTGACGATCATGGCCTGCTTGGTCCGCATCCCCGGCATCACGTCAATCTCGCCCACGAGCTTCGGGATGAAGAAGTCGTTGACCACGGTGGCCGAGGTCAAACGGAAGTCCACGGGGGTGCCCACCGGAACCACGAGCTTGTTGAGGCTTGCGATATGCCGATGGGGATAAATGAAGAGCCATTGCCAGTCGGTGGTAATGACATCGACGTGCACGGGTTTCTTTCCGGGCACGGTGATGGCGGGCCTGAGCGCCCCAGCCGGCCCCACGGCCATCCCCTTGCGGGCCTCGGTCTTCTCGTAGCGCGTGATCGCCTTGGGATGATAGGGGTTGGTGGCGAACACGGCCTGATACGAGAAATACGCCAAAACACCCACGGTCAGGAGCGGAACGCCCCACACGAGCACCTCGATGCGGTTCGACTTCACGAACGTCGGATCGTAGGCCTGCCTGCGCGGCTTGCGGTAGCGATACAAAAACACGAGCGCCATGAGGCCCGCCGTCAACACGATCGCCAGCATGATGCCGACATCCAGCAGCATCACATGGAACTCGGCCGCAGCGACGGCGCCCCGGGGATGGAAGAGCCAGAAGGCGCGCGTCGAGCAGCCGCTCAAGGCAAGCAACGGGATGAGGCGCGCCCAACGCAAACCGAGCCGATTGCTGAAGCCTCGTCGATCCATGGCCGACTATCCTTCCCGAATGGGGGCGTGCGTTCCGAACGATCACTCTTGGGTTATGACAGGCCCCGCGATAGGCCCGCGCGCGTGATCACGCGCATTCGCCCCGGGTAGACGCGCGCCATCGCGCGCGGTTCCCGGGCGCCCTCCTGCTTTCGTCCGGGCCCGTCTTCTGCGGGATCGATGCCGGATTGACCCAAGGGGCGCGCGATCGGACACTGGCGTGCGTTCACACGCGACACGACAAGGGCCATTCCATGCGCCTCTTCCCGCGCCGACATCCCCACCCACGACGCTGGACGGAGATTTTCACCGGCGTCGAGGCGGCGTCCGTCAACCCGCCGACCGGGGTGATCGCCTGCCCCGATTGCGGCGCCGTCCAAGCCCTGCGCTCACCGGGCGGGCACGTGATCGCGCGCTGCTTTCGCTGCCGGGGCATCTTGGAGCGCACCGCCGGGCGCAGCCTCGACGCCGCCGCCGCGTGCGCGCTCGCGGTCTTTGCGCTCCTCTTCCCCGCCAACATCCTGCCCCTCATGCGCGTCTCGGTGGCCGGCGCCACCACCCGCACCCGCATCATCTCGGGTGTCTTCGGCTTCTGGCATCAAGGATGGCCTGTGGTGGCGCTCGTGGTGGGGTTCGAGGTGGTCGTCATCCCCTTCCTGCGCTTCGGCCTCCTGGTTGTGGTCCTGGGCGCTTTGCGCGCGGGCTTTCAAGCCCCGTGGATGGGTCCCGTCTTCCGTTGGTCCCAATACCTCGACGAGTGGGCCATGCCGGATGTGTTTTTATTCGGGGCGGTGATCGGGTACGCGCGCGTCGCCCCCTTTCTCCCGGTCACCATCGACCCCGGCGGCTATTGCTTCATCGCCGTCGCGATCCTCACGCTCATGACGCGCGCGGCGCTCGAGCGGCGCGCCGTGTGGCGGCGCATCGCCGCCCCCGCGGCCCGGACCCAGCCGGACATGATCGGTTGCACGGCCTGTGACCTGGCGGTTCCGGGGGCGCTCGAGGGGACGCCCTGCCCGCGCTGCCGACTTCGGCTCTGGCGCCTGAAGCCGCGCGCGTACGCCCGCACCATTGCGCTCACCCTGGCCGCGGTCGCGCTCTATCCGATCGCCTACACCTATCCGATGGAGACGAGCGACCGTATCAGTTCCTTGCACCCCTACTCGATCCTGACCGGCGTGCGCAAACTGCTGCACGCGCATCTCTGGCTGTTCGCCGCCATCGTGTTTACGGCGAGCGTCCTCATCCCGTTCACGAAACTGCTGTTGTTGTCCTGGTTCACGGTCTCGATACACATGCGTTCCACGCGCCACATCCCCCTCAAAACCCGCCTCTATCGGGCCATCGTCGGAATCGGCCGTTGGTCGCATATCGATGTCTTCACGGTCGCCGTATTTTTGCCGTTGATGCATCTCCCGGGATTCCTCAGAGTCATCGCCGGTCGCGCCCTGCCGGCTTACTTGGCGGTCGTCGTGCTCACCATGCTCGCGACCGACAGCTTCGATCCGCGCGCCTTGTGGTTCGCGGCCCAGTCGCGGCATGAGTGATGAAAACAAGGGTTCGGGGAATCAGGCGCCGCAGCGCTTCGCGGCCTTCGAGAGCACCCGCTGGCCGGGGCTCATTTGGGCGGTCCCGGTCGCGGCCATCGGTATTCTTGTGTGGTTGGGCTTCATGGCCCTGACCCACAAGGGACCGACGATTCACGTCACGTTTCCGGTCGTGGGAGGGCTCCACGGGGGGCGCACGAAGGTCAAGTACAAGGGTGATACGGTCGGGCGCGTCACCACCGTGAAGCTCGCCCGCGCCTTGAACCATCTGACGTTGGCGATCCGCTTCGATCCCGAAATGGCGGGCCATCTCGGGCACGGCACGCGTTTTTGGATCGCGGGCCGGCACCTCTCCGCCACCCGCCTCTCGCACATCAAGACCCTGATATCGGGACCCTATATCGCCATCCGCCCTAAGCCCGGTCCCACCCTGCGGCGCTTCCAGGGACGCCTCGAGCCGCCGCTGCGGCCGATGCATTTCGCGGGTCGCACCGTGACGCTCGTCGCATCGCATTTTCCCCACATCACGCGCGGCGCGCCCGTCTACTACCACCACTTCCGCGTCGGCGAGATTCGCGGTGACCGCATGATGCCGGGCGGCCGATCGTTTCGCATCTACGCCTTCGTGCGCAAAGCCTATGAGCACTTGATCACACCGAGTACCCGTTTTTGGAAGGCGGGCGCGTTGCGCCTCAAAGCCACGGCCCACGGCGTGGCCCTGCGTATGGAATCCCTCTCGGCGCTCATGACCGGCGCCGTGGCCTTCGGCTCGAGTGGACGCGCAACCCCGGTGAGCCAGGCGCACCACCGGGTCTTCCGGCTCTATGCCAGTCGCAGCGCGGCCCTGGAACGCCCG